>JANNGC010000933.1:0-8492 GCA_031380445.1 Pedosphaera sp. | reverse complement strand
CCCCCCCGCGCCGCCGCGGCGCCCCCCGCTCCGAGGCGATAGCGATCCGAAGCTGGCGGCGAATCAGTTGCCCACCGGGGACTGTTCAGATTTGCCTGACCAGGCGATGTGCCGAAGACTGTAACTGGTTATGCGAACCGTTTCATTTTTTTCAAAGCGGCTGGCCGCGCCTTTGATGGCCGCCGGCTGGCTGTCGTTCACGGGATGTTCCAGCCTGGCGCAAACCAACGCCCCGGAACTGCTGGCCAGTCCGCGAGGCTACACTTCATCTGTTCACCGCGACGCCGACGATCCGGCGATCTGGATTCATCCCACCGATTCTTCGCGCAGCGTGGTCATCGGCACTGACAAGTCGGCTTCGCGCGGCGGACTCTTCGTGTGGGATTTGGCCGGAACGCTTTTGCAGTACATTCCGTTGCGCCATCCGAACAACGTGGACCTGCGGCGCAACGTGAATGTCGATGGCCGCATCGTGGACATCGTGGCGGTCAATCTGCGCCCGAACCGGCAGATCAAAGTCTATGAAGTAAATCCCACCAACGGCTGGCTCACCGACCTCACGACCACGAACGGCATTCACACGCCGGAATTGAAGCAGCCCTACGGCTTCTGCCTCTATCGCCGCCCGGCGGACGGCGCGGTGTTCGCCATCGAGAGCAGCGCCAGTTCGAGTCGCGGGCAGAAAAGTCTTTTCCAATACCGGCTGCTGGGCGACGGGCAGGGCCGGGTGAAGGGCACGTTCGTCCGCGTCATTGGCACCAATTCCGTCAAGGGCGTGGTCGAAGGTCTCGTGGCCGATGATGAACTGGGTTACCTGTACGCTTCTGACGAAAACAAAGCCGTGAGAAAGTACCGGGTCGATCCAGACGCCGGTGATGACTCCTTGATCACGTCCTTCGCCCTGACGAAGGACGGGATTCGCGGCGACCGCGAAGGACTGGCGCTCTACAAATGCCCGGATGGGACGGGCTACCTGCTCCTCTCCAGCCAGGGCAACGGCACGGTGAAAGTCTATCGCCGCGAAGGCGAGCCGGGGGAACCGCATCTCCATCCACTGCTCGCGACCATCGGCACCACTGGTTCCAGCCAGACGGATGGACTCGAGGTGACCAGTTCCGCTGCCGGCACCAACTTTCCCAGCGGCTTCATCATCAAACACAACGCCCGCCGGAAAAACTTTGCTCTCTATTCGTGGGAGGATGTGGCGCAGTCCTTTTTGAAAATCTGCGCGGACGCCGGCCGGTGAAGCCATGTCTCCGCACGCTGACCGCGACGGACAAGCTGAAATGAACCGCCTTGCCTCCTTGATTTGGCTCGCCGGACTGGCGCTCTTCGCCACCGGCTGCCTCGGACCGAAGAAGATTTTGTTCCCTCCCGCTGCCGGTGCGCCGCGCAAGACCATCCACGTCGTCAGCCACGGCTGGCACACGGGCGTGATTGTTTCGCGTGCGGACATTCCCACCAACGTCTGGCCCGCGCAGCGCGACTTCGCGGAGTTTGAATCACTGGAAGTCGGCTGGGGCGACGATGGCTTTTATCGCAGCGAAAAAATCACAGCCGTCATCGCGGTGAAGGCGTTGTTCTGGCCCACGCCCAGCGTGCTGCATGTGGTCGGATTCGACGGGCCGCCGGAGCGGGAATTTCCCGCGAGCCAGGTGATTCGCGTGGAATTGTCGCCGGAAGGATTCGCGCGGTTGTGCGCGCAGATCGATCACGAGTTCACGCAAACTCAACAGGGAAAACCCATTCGACTCGGGCCGGGCTTGTATGGCGAAAGTGAATTCTACCGGGCCAATCAAAGTTACTATTTTCCAAAAACCTGCAACTGGTGGACGGCGCGGACGCTGCGGGCCGCGGGCTGTCCGATCACACCGCTCTGGTCCATCACGGCGGGGAGCGTCATGTCGCAGGCGCAGCGTTTCGGCACCGTCCTGCAACCGGATCGCGACAGCGCGCCGCCGAGAGAAATCATCCGCTAGCGGGCGCGACATTGCGGGCCGCAACATCAAACGATAGTCTTTCGTCGTCATGTCCGTTTCATCCATCGCCTCGTCTCGGGCGCTGCAACAAAGTCAGCAGCTCGCATCATTGCTGCAAATCGGCGACGCGCAGGCGCGGCTCGCGCGGCTGGTGGAGGAGGCACGCCGCCTTGCCCCGCTCGCTCCGGCGCAGCGCGTCGAAGTAAACCGGGTGGAAGGCTGTCTCGTGCGCGTCTGGTTCGTGGCGGAATTCCGCGACGGCCAGTGCCACTTCCAGTGCGACTCGGACGCAGTGAGTTTGAAAGCCGTCGGGGGCCTGCTCTGCGAACTCTACAGCAGGCGTAGGCCAGAAGAGATTCTGGCAACCTCAAGCGGCGTGCTTGATCCATTGCACATTCTTCATCAACTCGCGGAGAACCGGCAGCGCACCATCGCGCGCCTCGAACAGAAGATTCACGGCTTCGCGCAGGCCCAAGTTGGAGTCCAAGCTTCAGCTTGCCCCGGGCCACCCTGAAGCGTGGACTCCAACATGCGGCTCTACGACGCGCACAATCATTTGCAGGACGAACGGTTCACCGACGCGAACTCCGTCCTGAAGGAGGCCGCGCGCGTGGGCGTCGTCCGCATGGTCGTGAACGGCGCGGGCGAGGAGGACTGGCCGCGGGTGCAGCAACTCGCGGAAAAATTTCCTCAAGTGCTTCCGTCCTTCGGCTATCACCCGTGGTATCTGCACGAGCGCACGGCGGAATGGCAGCAGCACCTGGTCGCCGTTCTTGATTCAACGGCGTCCGCGGTCATCGGAGAAATCGGCCTCGACCGCTGGAAGCCGGATTTACCGTACGCTGGCCAGGAGGAAGCGTTCGTCTGGCAACTCGGGCTGGCCGCGGAGCGTAATGTCGCCGCGAGCATCCACTGTTTGCAGGCGTGGGGACGGATGCATGAGTTGCTGCGAGACACGCCGCGCCCAGCGCGCGGCTTCTTGCTCCACTCCTACGGTGGCCCGAAGGAAATGGTCGCGCCGCTCGCCAAGCTCGGCGCGTATTTTTCCTTCCCCGGCTACTTCATGCACGAGCGCAAGGCACGTCAGCGTGACGCCTTCGCCGCCGTGCCACCTGACCGCCTGCTCATCGAGACGGATGCGCCGGATCAGTTGCTTCCCGAGTCAACCAACCAGTTCCCGATCCACGATGCCGGCGGGAAAATGCTGAATCATCCTGCCAACCTGCGCGCGATTTACGAGTTTGTCGCCACCGGACGCGGCCGGTCGCTGGAAGCGTTGGCGGCTCAAGTCGAAGAAAACTTCTCGCGGCTGTTTGGTTCTGTGCCCGCGCTTGATTCCGCAATGCGCCGCACGACCTGAGCGGCGGCGGCAAAGCCGAAGGCACCGGTGACAAACGTCGCCGTGCCGAAGCCGGAGTCGCAGTTCAGTTTCATCGCCCCGCTCTCGCGCCGGTCGCACACGCCGCCCGTGCTGGAGGGATAGACCGGTGCCTCCGGTGAATACACCGCTTCCACACCAAACGGCTTTCCGGGCAACGGAAAACCAAACTCCTTGCGCAACACGTCGCGCGTCTTGGTCAGCAAACGGTCGTGCGTGGTGAGCGCGAGGTCGGCCACGCGCACTTGTGTGGGATCGCGCCGCCCTCCCGCCGCACCGCAGGTCACAATGGGAATCTGCTGCTCCCGGCACAGCGCAATGAGCCGGCATTTGTTGGTGATGTCGTCGATGGCATCCACCACGTGTTCGTAGCGGGTGCTAAACAAACTGGCGGCGCTGGTCTCGGTGAAAAAATCCAGCGTGGCGCGCACGTCGCACTCCGGATTGATGCCGCGGATGCGCTGGGCCATGACCTCGACCTTGGGGCGGCCGACCTCCGCATCCAGCGCATGAAGCTGACGGTTGACATTGCTGACACAAATCTCGTCCAGATCGACGAGCGTGAGTTTGCCCACGCCGGAACGGGCCAGCGCCTCCACCACCCACGAGCCAACACCGCCGACACCCACGACGCAGACATGCGCCGCGCGCAAGCGCGCCAGTGCCTCCACGCCAAACAGCCGCGCGATGCCGCCGAAACGAAAATCGAAATCACTCATCGCCGGAAAGATGGCGAAGGCCAAGCACGGCGTAAAGGGAGGGACGGGGAAACACCAAACAACAAACTTCAAACAGTAAATAAACACCAAGCCCCAAACATCAACCGCGCGAGCGCCTCGCCACGCGCCGACCTGCGCCGCCGTTTCGCTCTGTCAAATTCGGCGCCACCTCCCGCCCGGCATCAGACTGATGTTTGCTGTTTGTCCTCCCCGCCCTTCCCAAGCGCGCTGCGTGTGGTATAAAACCGCCATGCAAGCGACAAACCGCATTCTCCTGGCCCTGCTGGCCTTCGCTTTTTTCAGCACCACGGTGCGCGCGCAAGTCGCGCCCGCCGCGAAAAAAACCACTATGGAAACGACCAATCAATCCGGTGCCCCACGCGAAATCGCCACGCTCGCGGGCGGCTGCTTCTGGGGCATGGAGGAAATCATCCGCAAGATTCCCGGCGTGCTCGACACCAAGGTCGGCTACATCGGCGGCAGCGTGCCGAACCCGACGTACAAACTCATCTGCACCGGCATCACCGGGCACGCCGAGGGCGTGCAAATCCATTTCGACCCGGCGAAGATCAGCTACGAGCAAATCCTCGGCTACTTCTTCCGCATGCACGATCCCACGACACTGAACCAGCAGCACAATGATCGCGGCACGCAGTATCGCTCGGCCATTTTTTACAGCAGCGACGAGCAGAAGGCGGTGGCCGAGCGCGTGAAGGCGAGCGTGGACAAGTCCGGCAAATGGAAGAAGCCCGTCGTCACGGAAATCACCAAGGCGTCGCAATGGTGGCCGGCCGAGGATTATCACCAGAAGTATCTCGTGAAGAATCCCGGCGGCTACAACTGCCACATCCTGCGGGATTGAAGGAGCGCGGACCGCCGAGTCCGCGCGTTCGTAACGGCAAACGACACGCGGATCCGGTGGTGCGCGCTCCGATGATTCAGTCCTCAGCCCCGACACCACGCATGATCCAAATCGAACCGCTCCGTGACACCGCTCTCCCCTCGCTCTACGTGCGCGTGGGCGAACACGCGGGGCTGGGGGAACTGCTCCGACATTTCTACGCGGACGTGCGCCAGCATGAGATCCTCGGGCCGATCTTCAACGCGCAGATTCACGACTGGCCGGCGCATCTGGCAAAGATCACGGAGTTCTGGGCGTTGCAGGCGGGCGGGCCGTCGCGCTACGGCGGCGGATTTGCCGGGGCGCATTTGCGACTCGGCCTGGAGCCGCAGCACTTCGAGCACTGGCTGACGCTGTGGGAGTTCAACTGCCGCCGTCGCCTGCCGGAGCGCGAGGCCCTGGAGATGATCGCGCTGGCGCAGGAATTCGGGCGGAGGCTGCGGCGGGTCTTGCAACTGCCGCCGGCCTGAGCGGGAGTCACTTCACTTCTTCGGCAGCACCGTGAACGCCACCGCTGCAAGAATGCACGCAAAGGCGGCGGCGTGGTTCCACTTCAATTTCTCCCCGAGGTAAAGCACCGCGAACACGGCGAACACGATGAGCGTGATCACTTCCTGCATGATCTTCAGTTCCGCCGCCGAGTAGCTCGCGCTGCCCCAGCGGTTGGCCGGCACCATGAAGAGATATTCGAAGAAGGCGATGCCCCAGCTCAGGAGAATCACTTTCCACAAGGGCATCACGCCGCCGCCGTGAAGCTGGCTGTATTTCAAATGCCCGTACCAGGCGAAGGTCATGAAGACGTTCGAGATGGTGAGGAGCACGATGGGGGTGAGGCGGGATTGAATGAGAGAGTCCATAAAGCAATCAGTGAACAGTCATCAGTAATTCAGTCTGCGAACGCACACGAACTGCGTGCGAACCTACTCAGACCAGCCGCACGGGGATGTTTCTTCCGGCCAGAAAGTTTTTCACGTCGCCCACCGTGAACTCGCCAAAGTGAAAGATGCTGGCGGCCAGCACGGCGTCGGCCTTCCCCTGCTCCAGCACGGCGGCCATGTGTTCGAGGCTGCCCGCGCCGCCGCTCGCCACCACGGGCACGCCGACGGATTCGCTGATGCGCCGGGTGATTTCCAAATCGAAGCCGGCTTTCGTGCCGTCGGCGTCGATGCTGTTCAGCACGATCTCGCCCGCGCCGAGCGCGACGGCGCGTTGCGCCCACTCGACGGTTTCGAGTCCCGTGGCTTTGCGCCCGCCGTGCGAGAAAACTTCCCAGCGTCCGGGCGCGGTGCGCTTGCAATCAATGGAGACGACGATGCACTGGCTGCCGAATTTTTCCGCGCCCGCGCGGATAAGTTCGGGCGTGGCGAGCGCGGAGGAATTGATGCTCACCTTGTCCGCGCCGGCCATGAGCATCTGGTGGATGTCCTCGACGGCGCGAATGCCGCCGCCGACGGTGAGCGGCATGAAGCACTGGTCGGCGGTGCGCTCGATGACATCGAGGATCGTGGCGCGTCCGTGCGCGCTGGCGGTGATGTCGAAGAAGACCATCTCATCCGCGCCCTGCTCGTTGTAGCGAACGGCGAGCGCGACGGGATCGCCGACGTTGCGAAGTTCGCCGGCCTCAGCACGGCCGAACTGCACGCCGCGGGTGACTTGTCCGCCGTGAACGTCGAGACAGGGAATGACTCGTTTGGCGAGCATCGTAAAATGCCTTCCGTGCCGGGAAGGAAATCAAAGTGGTGCGCGTTCGCAAACTACTTCTTCACCGAACCCCACTTGCCGCCGGGATGCTTCTTCAATTTGCCGGGCGTGTAGACGAGCGTGTTCAGCGACATCATCGGATTGGACGCCGAGAACTTGTAGCCGAGGCCGTCAATGGCCTTGAGGATTTCGGGCTTGGTCAGCGGTTTGGAAGCCACGACTTTGGTCACGGCCTCGTGAAGCGACATCGTGTTCTCGACGCGCGCGGCGCGATTCTTTTTCGGTGCGGGTCCCGGCTTGGCGGACGGAGCAGGCGCGGGAGCAGTCGTTTCAAGACCGGCGCAAATTTCTTTAAGGCGGGCTTCGAGCTGCGCCTTCTCGTTGAGAAGGGCCGCGCGCAAAGCCACGAATTGTTTGACAGAAGCTGTTTTCATCGGGCAGGGGCTTAAAGGATTGCGCGCGGCTCTGGCAAGTCTGGATTCGGAGGGACGCGCGCTTCATCACCACGCCAGCTTCGCCGGGAAGTATTCCGCGATCAGTTCCTCGTAAAAGGGGCGGAGCTTTTTCACGTCGGGCTTCCCGTGGTTCTTGGTGTAGAGGTCGTAGGGATTAAAGGCGCGGACCTGATCGAACATGGCGCGGTCGCGGTCGTTCATCAGGAACTCGTAATCGCGCTCACGGTGCGCCGGGTAGAACGAGTGGTAGCGAATCATGTAGAGCGCCTCGTCCGGCAGATGTTCCTTCACGACGTGATAAAGGTATTCGTCGTGGCCCCACGAGAGATGAATTTTGTCGAGGCCGCAGCCTTCCCCGTAAATTCCGGTGCGCGTCTGGTAGCGCGGGTTCTGCGCATCAGGATTCTCTTGGAAGAAATCCTTGAACACGATGCTGTCCGCGTAGGCGCAGCCGACCGGGAAAGTATCGCCGACCACGGCCCACTGCGGCTCGCCATAGAGGCAGAGGATTTTTCCGAGGTCGTGAATCAGCCCGGTGAGAATGAACCAGCGCGGATGGCCGTCGCGGCGAATCTGTTCGGCGGCTTGGAGCAGATGTTCGAGCTGCGACAGGTCGGTGTCCGGATCACTGTCGTCCACGAGTTGATTCAGAAACTCCATCGCTTCCCAGATGCTCATCTGCTGGCGCGAGAGGGAGAGGAACTCCTGCTTCTTAGCCTGCACGAAGCCGTAGCTCTGGTGCGTGTGATTGAGCCGGTAAAATTCGCGCACGGTCGGGCGCGCGTTTGTCTCGTAGTTGCGGAACTGCTCCTTGGTCTTGGCGGCGTCGGTGCCGACGAGCTTGGTCGCCGGCGTCGGGTAACGCTCGACCAGTGACTCTTCCCATTCGTCGAGGCTCTGCAAGGGCTGGGTGGTGGTGCTCATATTGGTGCGAGTAAAATGATTGGGCGGCGGAGTTTCGGCAAGCGCGCAAACGGGTGAACTACTCCTCAGCCTCATCATGCCCGCCTGCGCCGCAGGTGCCGCTGGCGGCGGAGCAATCGCCACAAAGATTTTTGCCGTCGAACGCGAACGCGCCGAACTGGCCGCAGCCGTCGCAGGCGGTTTGCTGATCAAACTGAACGGGTTCACTCACGGCGCGAAGCTAGTGTCGTGCCCCACAAATAGCTGGGCTTATTCCTGAGGTGTCAAAGCCTGGCCGGATGCCCCGCCAGAGCCGGCCCGTCGTTTTGTCCGAACCCGAACTGACCCGACTTCAAGAGTGGTTGCGCGCCGGTTCGACTCCGCAGCCAGCGGCCTTGCGTTGCCGCATCATTCTTGGGGCGGCGGTGGCGGGCCCGCCATCCCCGCTTCGTGCGG
>JANNGC010000822.1:0-3341 GCA_031380445.1 Pedosphaera sp. | reverse complement strand
TGTGGAGCAAATCATCGGCGGCATCAACCACTACCTCTTTCAAGAACTGCAATTCCGCCCCAACGAGGCGAACTAATACGATCCGGAAAACAGTTTTCTCAACCGCGTCATTGATCAGCGCACGGGCAATCCGATCAGCCTCTGCACGATTTATCTGCTGCTCGCACGGCGGTTGAAACTGCCGATCACGGGCATCGGGTTGCCCGGCCACTTCGTCTGCCGCTACCAGACTTCGACCACGGAGATTTACATTGATGCCTTCAACCGGGGGAAACTTCTGACCAAGGCGGACTGCATCAAGTATCTGCTGCACACGCATCACGGACTGGAGGAAGGCTACCTCGCGCCGGTGTCGCCGCGCCGGATGCTGCTCCGCATGTGCGCGAACCTGCATCAAATCTACCTGCACAAAGGGCAGGCCGAAGAGACGGCGCGCTTCCAGCGCTACCTCGTGGCGCTGGCGAAGTAGTTTCCCGGCATGCGGACTTTCCAGTCCGCAGCAAGCCACCCCGTGATGAGGCTCAAGAACATTTCCACACCTCCCTCCATTCGTGAGTTGCTGCGGACTGGAAAGTCCGCGCGCCGGGAAAAATGTTTGTCAGCCCTCCGCCTTGCCCTAACGTCCCAGCCGTTTCGCGAGCGATGAAAAACGTGCTGCGTGTCCTGATCGTCGAGGACTCCGAGTTCGACGCCCAGATCATTTCGAGCCACGTCCGCAAGGGCGGCTACGAGGTCGTGTCCGAGCGCGTGGAAACCGGCGACGGCATGAACCGCGCCCTGCGCGATAAACCGTGGGACGTGATCCTCTCCGACTACAATCTCCCACACTTCAGCGCGCCCGAGGCGCTTACGATTCTCCAGTCCAGCCAGCTCGACGTGCCGTTCATCATCATCTCGGGCGGTATCGGCGAAGCGACGGCGGTGGCGGCGATGAAAGCCGGCGCGCACGATTACTTGATGAAGGGTAATCTCAGCCGTCTGGCCCCGGCGATTGAGCGAGAGATCCGCGAGGCGTCGAACCGCCGCGAGCGCCGCGAGGCGCGCGCGAAACTTCTGGAGAGCGAACTGCGCTACCGCCTGCTCTGGGAATCCTCGCCCGACGCGGTGTTGCTCATGGATTCGGAGAGCAAAATTTACTTCGCCAACCCCGCCGTCGAGACGGTGTTCGGCTACACACAGGAAGAAATTGTCGGCCAGCCCTTGCAAAAACTTTTGCCCGAAGATTTGCGGAGCAACGAGGCGCGCGGCATCGAGAATTATCTTCGCACCGGCGACAAGGCCGACTTGGCGCGCGTCGTTGAGACCGTCGGACGGCGCAAGGACGGCCACGACATTGTCATCGAGATCAGTTTCAGCCACATGGATTTGCACGGCGAGCGGCGGCATGTGGCCTTCGTCCGCGACATCACCGAGCGGAAGAAAACCGAGCGCGCGTTGCGGGAAAACAAAGAGCAGTTGCAAGTCGCGCGGGAAATTCAGCAGCGGCTCTTCCCCAAATCCTCGCCTGCCGTCGAGGGCTTCGACATCGCGGGCGTCTCGTATCCCGCCGAGGAAACGGGCGGCGATTACTTCGACTATCTCGCGATGAAGAACGGCGCGGTCGGCATCATCGTCGCCGACGTGACCGGCCACGGCATCGGTCCCGCGCTGCTCATGGCCGAGACGCGCGCCTACCTGCGCTCGCTCGCGTCGAGCAGCGAGGACATCGGGGAGATTCTCACCACGGCCAACCGCATTCTCTCCGAGGACATCGGCGACGAGCGTTACGTGACCTTGTTCCTCGGGAAAATTGATCCGACCACGCGCGCCTTTTCCTACGCCAGCGCGGGGCATCCGACCGGGTACTTGCTCGGCGCGAATGGCGAGATCAAAAACTTGCTCAAGCGCACCGCCGTCCCGCTCGGCATCAATCCCGAGGCGAAATACCCGCCCGCCGTGCCGGTGCCGTGGCAGTCCGGCGACATTCTGCTCGTGCTGACCGACGGCATCGAGGAGGCGATGGCGCCGGATGAATCGTTCTTCGGCATTGAGCGCACGCTGGCCGTGGTGCGCCAGCAGCGCGAGAAGTCCGCGCGCGAAATCGCCGATGCGCTGTATCGCGCCGCGCGGGAATTCTGTGGGAGCGGCGCGCAGCTTGATGACGTGACGGCGATTGTGATCAAGGTGCTGTGAGCAACCGGCGCCGCGCCACACATCGCTGGCAAAAATCTTTCCCCGACCCCACATTGCCGCCGAGTAATTCGCATGGCTGCTGAAGAATCATTCGACGCGGAGCCGCTGCCAGACGAGGCATGGTGGACGCGGGAACTGCATCGCAACGAGAAGCTCATGGACAAGTTCATGGCCGTGCTCGGCGACAATCCCGACTGGGAAAAGCTGCCGTGGTCGGATGACGAGGAGGAACAATGGCTGGTGGACGATCTCCGGGCCAAGGCCGAAGCCAGCGAGCCGGACTCCGCACCGCCCGCCGCCACGGAGGCTGCGGAGGAAAATTCTGCGGAGGAAAATGACCCGGACGAAGACCCCGAGGTGAACGCGGACTTCAACACCGTTTCCAAAATGGCGCGCGAGTTTGCCGGTGCTGTCTTCGATCTGGAACCGCCGCCGCCCAGCGCCGAACTGCTCTACCTCTCCGCCGGCAAAATCGGCGCGAACCTCGCGGGCGGCCACGGCTTGGGCTACGACGAGGAATTCATCTGCGGCAACATCGTGAAATGCCGCTGGGCGTTGAGCGACTGCGAGTTCTGCCGCGAGATGCTGGAGCCGTTGCACGCGCAGACCGGCGAAGCCACGTATGCCAAACTGCTCGAGGACACCCGCCGCATCGCCGAGGTGCTGCGCGAGCGCATCGCCTGTCTGCGCCAGCGCGTGTGGTGGCAGAAATAATCACCCATGCTCGCCGCGCCGCTCCAGCAAGTTGACCGCACCTGTGTCCGCCAAGGTCGCCGCACACTCGCCTACTTTGGCGGCTGCGATTACTTCCGACTGTCGAGCCATCCCGAGGTGTTGCGCGCCTTGCACGAGGGCGCGGAGAAGTATGGATTGAACGTCGCCGCCTCGCGCAAGACCACGGGGAATCATGTCCTGTTCGAGCGGCTCGAAAAGGATTTGGCGAAGTTCTTCGGCGTGGAGCGCGCCGCGCTGCTCTCGAACGGTTACGCCACGAATCTCGCCTTCACGCAGTCGTTCGTCGGCGAGTTCACCCACGCACTGCTCGACGCCCGCGCGCACGGCTCCGTGCGCGATGCGGCCGTACTGCTCGGTTGTCCCGTGCGCGAGTTCCGCCATCGCGACGTGAAAAACTTTGTCCGCGCGTTGAAGAAACTTGGCCCGCGCGCGCG
>JANNGC010000818.1:0-13680 GCA_031380445.1 Pedosphaera sp. | reverse complement strand
CTCGGCATTGTCGGCTGGGGTGTCGGCGGCATCGAGGCCGAGGCGGGAATGCTCGGGCAGCCCGTTTATTTCCTCACGCCGGATGTCGTGGGTGTGCACATGACCGGCGCGATTCGCGAGGGCGTGACGGCCACAGACGTCGCGCTCACCGTCACGCAACTGCTGCGCAAGGCGAAGGTCGTCGGCAAGTTTGTCGAGTTCTTCGGCTTCGGTGCGGCGGCGCTGCCGCTCGTGGATCGTGCGACCATTGCGAACATGGCTCCCGAGTATGGCGCCACGATGGGCTTCTTCCCCATTGATGCCGAGTGCGTCACGTATCTCCGCGCCACGGGCCGCAGCGAAGAGCATTGCCGCATCTACGAAAATTATTACAAGGCGCAGGGCCTCTGGGGCATTCCGCAGAAGGGCCAGATCGAATACTCGCAAGTCATCGAACTTGATCTCTCCCAAGTTGTTCCTTCCGTGGCCGGCCCGAAGCGTCCGCAAGACCGCATCGAGCTGAACAAGCTCAAGGAGAGTTTCATCAGCACGTTCAGCAAGCCGGTGGCGGAAAATGGTTTCGGCAAGGCGGCGGCGGACTTGGCGAAGAATTATCCCTACAGCGGCGGCGACTTGCGCCACGGCTCCGTGCTCATCGCGGCGATCACGAGCTGCACGAACACGAGCAATCCTTCCGTGATGCTCGCCGCCGGTTTGCTCGCGAAGAAAGCCGTGGAGCAAGGTCTGACGGTGAACCCCGCCGTGAAGTCCTCGCTCGCGCCCGGCAGCCGCGTGGTCACGGATTATTTGAACAAGACGGGCCTGCAACCGTTCCTCGATCAGCTTGGTTTCCAGACCGTGGGCTACGGCTGCACGACGTGCATCGGCAACTCCGGCCCGCTCGCCGCGCCCATCGAGGACGCGGTGGTGAAGAGCGATCTCGTCGCGGCCAGCGTGCTGTCCGGCAATCGCAATTTCGAGGCACGCGTGCATCAGAACATCAAGGCGAACTTCCTGATGTCGCCGCCGCTGGTCGTCGCGTTCGCGCTCGCGGGCCGTGTGGACATTGACCTCGCCACGGAACCGCTCGGCACCGGCAAGAACGGCCCGGTCTTTCTCAAAGACCTTTGGCCCACGCTGCAAGAAGTGCGCGACGCCATGCAGAGCGCGCTCAAGCCCGAGGTCTTCCGCCGCCTCTACACCGACTTCGCCGCGCAGAATCCCAAGTGGAACGAAATCCCGTCCAGCGTCGGCAACGTGTACGAGTGGGACCGCCAGTCCACTTACATTCAGGAGCCGCCGTTCTTCACGAACTTCGCGATGCAACCCGGCGTCATCAAGCCGATCACCGGCGCGCGCGCGCTCGGCATTTTCGGCGACAGCGTGACCACGGATCACATTTCACCGGCCGGTGCGATTAAGAAGACTTCGCCCGCCGGCGCGTTCCTTACGGCGAACGGCGTCGAGTTCGTGGACTTCAACAGCTACGGCTCGCGCCGTGGCAACGACCGCATCATGACGCGCGGCACGTTCGCGAATGTCCGCATCAAGAACCTGATGCTCGGCGGCGAGGAAGGCGGCAACACGCTGCACTTTGGAATCGAAGCCAATCAAGAGCCGCCCTTTGACAAATCAAACCAGCCTTTGGCACCTGCTTTGGTCGGAGAGAAATTGTCTATTTACGACGCGGCCATGAAATACAAAGCGGATGGCATTCCGCTCATCGTCATCGCCGGCCAGGAATACGGCACCGGCAGCTCCCGCGACTGGGCCGCGAAAGGCACCAACCTCCTCGGCGTGAAAGTCGTGGTCGCGCAGAGCTTCGAGCGCATCCACCGCAGCAACCTCGTGGGCATGGGCGTGCTGCCGCTGCAATTCAAGGAAGGCACCACCGCGCAGACCCTGCGCCTCGACGGCACCGAGACCTACGACGTCATCGGCCTCAGCCCCGCCGTGAAACCGCAGCAAGAGCTGGAGTTGAAGATCACGCGCCAGGACGGCTCCGGCGATTTCGTCCCCGTCATCTGCCGCATCGATACGCCCATCGAGATCGAATACTACCAGCACGGCGGGATCCTGCCGTATGTGCTGCGTCAGTTGGTGGCGAAGGCGTAGAGCTTGGAGCGCCGAACTCCAGTTCGGCGCGGTGCGGAATGAAAACCGTTGCCGTCGATAAGGCAGACCAGCACTTATCGACGAGACAACTCAGCCTCCGGTTTGTTTCATCCAGTCACGGATGCACGAACCGAACCAAACGCGAATACCTGCGCGAACTGGTGGCCGACAAGAACCGCTGGTCGCGTCCGCTCACGGACGAGGAGCGTGCCCTTGGTTTCCTCGGCTGGCATGAGCGCGGTTATCTGCCGCACTGCGATTTCCCCGGTCTCGTCCAGTTCGTCACCTTCCGGCTTGCGGATTCCATGCCCGCTTCGCGTCGCGGCGAGTGGGAGCACTTGTTGAAGATTGAGGACGTCCGTGAGAGACGCACGAAGCTGGAGGAGTATTTGGATCGTGGTGCGGGTGAGTGCTGGTTGCGTGATCCGCGCGTGGGGAAATTGTGCGAGGACGCGTTGCGGTTTTTCCACAACGACCGCTACGAGTTGCTGGCGTGGTGCGTGATGCCGAATCACGTCCATGTGCTGGTGCAGGTGTGGCAATGGCCGCTGTGGAAGATGGTGCAAAGTTGGAAGAAGTTCGTGGCGCGCAAAGCCGGAGAGATGCTTCCGACGGAGCGCCGATTTCCAAATCGGCGCGTTGTTGCGGTCAGCACGAACGCGCCGAACTGGAGTTCGGCGCTCCGAAGCGCGTTCTGGGAGCGCGAATACTGGGACACCTTCATGCGCGACGAGGCGCAGGAGAAGACGGCGGTGCGTTACATCGAGAATAATCCGGTAAAGGCGATGTTATGCCGTGCGCCGGAGGAGTGGCCATTTAGCAGCGCGCGGTTTCGGGACCAGTATGGTCGGCTGGCTTGTCCGACGAAACCGTAGCTTGGCAGCGCCGAACTCCAGTTCGGCGCGTTCTTCTAGAGAACATCAGCGCGCCGATTTGGAAATCGGCGCTCCGCGCCTGGCTACAGCCGCGACACCAGCAATTCGCGCTGGAAGACCATTTCCTTCGGCAGATGCGAGTAGAGTTTCATGAACAGCTCGTCTTGCGAGAGCAGTTCGCGCCGCCATTCGTCCAGGTCAATGGTCTGGGCCTGCGCCATCCGCTCGGGCGTGAAGCCGGGCATGTCCTCGAGATCAAAACTCTGCGGGCCGGGCACCCAGCCGAGCGGCGTCTCGTTCGCATCGGCGCGTCCACGGCAGCGGTCCACAATCCATTTCAGCACGCGCATGTTCTCGCCGTAACCGGGCCAGAGGAATTCGCCGCCCGCGTCTTTGCGAAACCAGTTCACATGAAAAATGCGCGGGACGAATTGCAGGCTCTTCCGCATCGCGAGCCAGTGGCGGAAGTAGTCGCCCATGTTGTAGCCGCAGAAGGGCAGCATGGCCATCGGATCACGGCGCACCTGGCCGACCGCGCCGCCCGCCGCCGCCGTGGTCTCCGAACCAATCGTCGCGCCGCAATAGACGCCGTGAATCCAGTTGAAGGCCTGAAAGACGAGCGGCGCGGTGGTGGCGCGGCGTCCGCCGAAGATGATCGCGCGCACCGGCACGCCCTGCGGATCATTCGCGGCGGAATCGAGCGCGGGATTGTTCGTCATCGGGGAGCAGAAGCGGCTGTTCGGATGCGCGGCCTTTTCTTTCGAGGCGGGCGTCCACGGCTGGCCGCGCCAGTCGATGGCGGAGGCGGGCGGTTGCTCGGTCTTGCCTTCCCACCACACGTCGCCGTCGGGGAGCAAGGCGATGTTCGTGAAGATGGTGTCGCGTGACGCGATCTGCATCGCGTTGGGATTCGACTTCGCATTCGTGCCGGGCGCGACGCCGAAGTAGCCGTTCTCGGGATTGATGGCGTAGAGGCGTCCGTCCGCGCCGGGCTTCATCCACGCGATGTCGTCGCCGACGGTGGTGACTTTCCATTTCGCGAAGCGCGGCGGCGGCACGAGCATGGCGAAGTTTGTTTTGCCGCACGCGCTGGGGAAGGCGGCGGTGAGGTAAGTCTTTTCACCCTCCGGCGACTCGACGCCGAGGATGAGCATGTGTTCCGCGAGCCAGCCTTCGTCGCGACCGAGATACGAGGCGATGCGGAGGGCGAGGCACTTCTTTCCGAGCAACGCGTTGCCGCCGTAATTCGAGCCGACCGAGATGACGGCATTGTCCTGCGGAAAATGCGCGATGTAACGGCGCTCGGGATTCACATCCAGCGTGCAGTGCAGGCCGCGATTAAAGTCATCGCTCTCGCCAAGATGTTCCCACGCGAGGCGGCCCATGCGGGTCATCACGCGCATCGAAAGCACGACGTAGATGGAATCGGTGAGTTCCACGCCGACTTTGGCGAGCGGCGAGCCGGGCGGCCCCATCAAGTACGGCACCACATACATCGTGCGCCCGCGCATCGCGCCGTCGCACATCGCGCGGAGGCGGGCGTACATTTCACGCGGGGCCTGCCAGTTGTTCGTCGGCCCCGCCTCGTCGCGCGTGGGCGTGCAGATGAAAGTGCATTGCTCGACGCGCGCGACGTCATTCGGATTGGAGCGGTGCAAGTAGCAGCCGGGGAGTTTTTGCTGATTGAGTTCAATCAGGATGCCCGTGTCCACGGCGGCGCGGGTGAGCGCATCCTTTTCCTCCACCGAGCCGTCGCACCAGAAGATGCGGTCGGGCGCACAGAGCGCGGCCTGCTCCGCGACCCAGGCGGTGATGTGGCGGTTGTTCAGTTGTTGTATTCCGAGTTCGTGTCCCATCGCGAGGGGAGGATGCGGGAAGCGCGGGCGGAATGCTTTCCAAAAATTGTCCGGGGCTGAACTTCCGGCGATTGATTTGGCTCATGGTGATGGTCGGAGGGGTGAGACCGAGGCGGCGCGGACTTCGGTCGTGGGTCCGTTTCAGCCCTCGCCCGGAAAGAGCATAAATTTGGAACGCAGGAACTCAGGAAGAGCGTGGTTTCATCTTCGTCTCTTCCTGAGTTCTTGAGTTCCAAATTCAAACGGACCCACTACCCGGACTTCGTCTCGCTTGCCCTGAGCTATCATCTTCGGCTTGGATGGAATTTTAGTTTTTGAACGAATGAACACGAAAGATTATCTCCGCCTCGGCGTGCCGCTGGGTGAAGCCACGCGGCGGGCGACGGACTTTGTTGCGAAGTTCATCCTCGGCGGCGGGGACAAGACGCGGTTGCGCGAGGAGGTCGCGGCCATGGTGGCGAACCCGGCGGCGTTCGTGGAGGACGCGTTGCGCGGGGAGTTTGCGAGGGCGTTGCTTCATGCGCCGCCGCCGCCGCGCGCGGAGCCGGTGAAGTATCGGCAGTGGGGCGAGGGCTTGGAGCACGAGGCGGTGATGCAGATGGAGCGGGCGTGTCTGCTGCCGGTGGCGGTGGCCGGCGCGCTGATGCCGGACGCGCATGTGGGCTACGGCCTGCCCATCGGCGGCGTGCTGGCGACGGAGAACGCGGTGATTCCGTACGCCGTCGGCGTGGACATCGCGTGCCGGATGAAGATGACGATCCTGAACCTGCCGTTGCGCGACTTGGAGCGGAAGCAGGATCGGCTGACGCGCGCCATCGAGGCGGAGACGCGTTTCGGCGTGGGCGCAAACTTTCAGCAGCGTCGCGCGCACGAGGTGCTGGTCGCGGACTGGTCGGTGAGTCCGGTGACGAAGCGATGCAAGGACAAGGCGTGGTCGCAGCTCGGCACGAGCGGGAGCGGGAATCATTTCGTGGAGTTCGGTGTGTTCACGGCGCGGGAAAAAATCGGCGAGCTCGAGCCGGGCGAATACGTGGCGCTGCTCTCGCACAGCGGCAGCCGCGGCACGGGCGCGGCGGTGTGTGATCATTACAGCAAGCTGGCCATCGAGCAGTTTCCGGATTTGCCGAGTGAACTGAAGCGACTGGCGTGGCTCTCGCTCGATTCGCAGGAGGGCCGCGAGTATTGGGAGGCGATGGAGTTGATGGGCCGTTACGCGGCGGCGAACCACGCGTGCATCCACCGGCACATCGCGGAGAATCTCGGCGCGGCGGTGCTGCTGGATTTGGAGAATCATCACAACTTCGCGTGGAAGGAACGGCACGTCATCGGCGGCGTGGAGCGGGAGGTCGTGGTGCATCGCAAGGGCGCGACGCCGGCGGGCGCGGGCGTGCTGGGCATCATTCCCGGCTCGATGGCATCGCCAGGCTTCGTGGTGCGCGGGAAGGGCAACGCCGAGTCATTGAACTCCGCGTCGCACGGCGCGGGCCGCGTCATGAGCCGCAAGAAGGCGAACGAGTCGCTGACGTGGGAGAAGGCCAACCGCCTGTTGAAGGAGCGCGGCGTGACGCTCATCAGCGCCGGTCTCGACGAGGTGCCGATGGTCTACAAAGACATTCACACCGTCATGGCCGCGCAGAGCGACTTGGTGGAAGTACTCGGGCAGTTTGACCCGAGGCTGGTGAAGATGGCACCGAGCGGCGAGCGGGCGGAGGATTGAACCATGCGGTCACACCGGAGAATGCACCGGCCCAACAGGATATGATTCCGGCAGTTTCAGGGAACAGGCAACTTTCCCTTGCGACGAGGAAGGCCTTCCCTATTGTTTGCGCGCGCAAACGGAAGGCGGGGTAGCCAAGTGGTAAGGCACGGCTCTGCAAAAGCTGCATCGTCGGTTCGATTCCGACCCTCGCCTCCAAACTTCAGCGCCTGCGGCTGAGTGGTTTAGGAGGAATTGCGAGGCGTCTGTCAGCAAAAACGTCAGCAAAATTGCTGACACTTTGACTGCACCGGGCCAACACCCGCGCAGCACTCTGACAGCACCGTAACGCGGACAATCCGGTTTCCTTAAGCTCGTAACTGAAAAGTTATGAGACAGAAATACCGCATGTTCCTTCGTGGGTCCGTTTACTGGATTCAGGACAACACCACCGGCAAGCAGGAATCGCTCGGCACGAAAGACCGCACCGAAGCCCGGCGACTGTTCAACGCCAAAAACGAAGCCTGCCGGCAACCCATCATCAATCTTCAAATTGCCCGCGCTTACTTGATGGTCAGCGATCCTGATGCTTCAAAACGCACATGGAAAGACGTGATGGGGGAGATCGTGAAGCTAAAGCACGGCGAAACTGCGCGCCGCTGGCTTGTGGCAGTAAAAGACAAAGCGTTTGAGGGAATCCAGACTCTTCCCCTCCTTGAAACCCGCGCGGAGCATTTCCTCCGCGCGATGGAAAAGGGGAAAGTGAGCACAAACATTTACCTTCGCCGCATCCACAACTTCGCACTCGGCATGAACTGGCTCCCGGTGCCTGTGATCCCAAAACGCATGTGGCCGGATTTCAAGTTCCGAGACAAGCGCGCAATAACGCTCGATGAACACAAAGCAATTGTTGCTCGGGAGTTGAACACCGAGCGTCGCGCTTTCTACGAGCTCGCGTGGCACATCGGCGCTTCTCAGTCTGACATTGCTTTTCTTGAGGCCGACAACGTTGATTGGAAGAACGAGATCATCAGCTACGAACGAAAGAAGACAGGGGAGATCGCGTTCATCCGCTTTGGAAAGGAAGTTGAGCGGATTTTGAGCGACCTTCCGTCCACGGGTCCGCTTTTCCCTTATCTCCGCTCTGTCCGTGCCGGCGACCGCGCCACCGAGTTTAAGCAGCGATGTCGGGGATTAGAAATTGAAGGGGTGAGCCTTCACTCCTACCGCTACGCCTGGGCTGAGAGGGCGAGGAAGGCCGGATACCCGGAGCGCTTCGCTCAGGAAGCGTTAGGACACAACAGCAAGGCTGTTCACCGAGCCTATGCAAAGCAGGCAAAGGTGATCATTCCGGCTCTTGAAACGTTCGAGAACACTTTGGAAGCAGGACGGACTTTTGATGGAGCAACCGCGAACAGTGCTATCGGAGGGGTGGAAAACTAAAAAACAGACCCCCAAATGAATTGAAGCCGAGAGCGAAAATAATCGGATGATGACGACTCAAGGGAACCGCTTTATTCAGGCCGTTTATCCGAAGAACGAAGTCCTTGGGAAGCGAGGCTGGCTTTACTTCCTTTTGTCGCCACCACGGCGACTCCTTTGATTCCACCCCCTCAAAATAGAAAGTATTAAAGGGTGTGGGGATCGGGAATTGCATTGAGGATTTCCTCTCGCTGCGGGAAATCTCTTCGCGGTAAATTTTATTTGCCTCGACCTGAGCAGCTCTGAGCTTGGTTTGAATGGTCGTAATCGGCTGGTGCAGAACCCGGCTTATTTCATGGAATTTTAGCCCCTCAGCACGTAGCTCCATGATGGCGAAGGCATCGGCCGGAATACGCGAACATAAAAATTTGAGCAGATCGCTTCGATCCTCTATGACGTCCGCAGCCGCCTCGTCGCCAATCATTTCTTCAAGAAGCACCTGGGCCTTATCCCCCTTGTCGAATTTTACGGGATTTCTTTCCACCCACCGTCGGTGATTCAAAAATTCATTGCGTGCAACTCCGTAGCACCAGGCGTCGATATTCTGAATTTGTTCAGCTCGAAAAGGATTTTGGGAGAGCCGGGTGATGACCCTTTGCGTTAGCTCCCTTGCATCGTGTTCGTTACGGGCAAACGAAAAAAGAAACTTAAAAAGTTTCGGGTAAATAACGTCCACAAAAGCCGCGAAATCGTCCGCACTGGCGTCGGGCGTTGGTGCAAATGTTGCACATGGCACCGTTTGCAGAAGGTCGCAGTTCAGGCTCATCCACCAAAATCTAGGCTTACCCTGGCAGCCTTGCAACTGGAAGGTGGTGTTCATCCAAAAAGATTCTTTCATTTTTTCCCGTTTTTTTCCCGTTGGCTGGCATCTGCAAAATTAAAAAAAAGGCGGCGTTTAATTTTCGGTCTGAGGTTTCCTCTTCTGTAGAGGCTCGAAACATCGAGCTCGGACCCGCAGGTTATGAAACGTGAGCAAATTGATTTTTTATCACTTCGGCGCTGGCCGATGGTCGTTGACTTTGAGCAAGCCAGTTTCATTTCCGGGTTCACATCCGAGGAAATCACAATCCTAACCGCTGCCGGCTTATTCAAAGTTCTCGGTGGCGCAAAGAAAAACGAGAAGAAGCTGCTAGCTACGTCCGAAGTCCAAAGACTTGAGGATCCTGAATTCGCCTCTCGATGTCGTCGTTGCGTCATCGAGCACTGGCGCAATAAAAACGACTCCCGCAGCCAGAAATCTTCCGATCCGACGAACGAAAAGGCTGCGAGAATTGCCACGCTAAACGGCGCAAAAAACGGGAGGGCCTCCTAATGAGGTCTCGACCCAAGTCTGCCACCGGGAATTCAGACGGAATCGGTTTTCGCCTTGATGTTGACCCCATGCGGGCACTTGTCGCCCGCGCTGAAATGCTCGGTCTGAGCCGACATGAGCTCGCCCGGCAATTTGTGATTGAGAGGCTCCAAGAAGGGGAATCGAAGGCAGCACTTCATCATGCGCTGTTAACGCTTCACGGGGAAATTAAGGACCTCCGAGACGACATTTCCCTCACTGCTCAAACCCTCCTCGTTTCTGCTGGTAAGGTTGAAGCCAAAACGGCTGAGGAGTGGGCGGCTGAGAATTTCCAGGTGAGGTGACCCATGCTCTCAATTTCACCCCCAGTAAAAGGCAGCGAAGGAGGAAAGTATTACGCCGAATCGTATTACTGCGAACAGGCGCAAAATTTGGGCTTTTTGTCTGGAGGGGGAGCCAAACTGTTGAACCATCCAGGGCCGATCACAAAGGAAGAATTTACAAATCTGCTTCGTGGTTTCTCACCCGATGGAAAAGAGAAGCTTGTTCAAAACGCCGGAAGCGACAACCGACAAAGCGGGTGGGATTGCACTTTTAGCGCGCCGAAACCCCTGTCGGTGCTTCATGGACTTTCTTCCGAGAGTTATCAGCGAAAGATTGAAAGCATCCTCCATCGCGCGGCAGGCGAAGGTGCTGCGTTCCTGGAGGAAGTGGGCGGGTGGTCGCGTCGCGGCAAGGCTGGATGTGAACTGGACAAGGCGTCATTGGTTTCATTGGATTTCCTGCACGACACAAGTCGAGCCAACGAACCTGCGATACACATTCACAAGTTTGTTTTCAATTTTGGATTTCGCCCCGACGGAACCACCGGCGCGCTTTGGACCGAGGAGATTTTCCGAAACAAGATCAAAGCAGGGCAGGTTTTTCGCGATGCACTTGCAAGAATGCTTCAAACAGAGCTCGGGCTTGAACTCGAACCGCGAAAGGTGGGTTTTCACATCAAGGGGGTTCCTCAAGATCTCTGTGATGTCTTTTCTACGCGACGCAAACAAATCCTCAAGGCTTTGGCGGATGCGGGCTTGTCTGGAGCCGTCGCCGCGAAGATTGCTGCTCTCAAGACACGTCCTAAGAAACAGCACATACCGAGGAATGAGCTGAGAGCCTATTGGGTTCGTGTTGGCAGCGAGTTCGGCTTTTGCCCAGAACAGGCAGAGTCGCTGCTCCAAGAGGGCCAAAAACGTCTTTCACAAAGCCAGCCCACCGCCCGGCCCCAGGAACCGGAGCGTTCCAATGGCCGCAGCGAAAAGAATTCAGACTCCGATGCAAGCTCAAGAGCTGACGACAGGAGACGCTCTTACGAATCAAGGAAAGGCGAGGAGAGCCAAAGCGGTTCCCAAGATGGCTCGCGCCGCTCTGACGATGGCAAGCGTGGGGAGTCAGCCAACGAATTTACCGCAAAGACAGGAAACCCCTTCTTTCAATTCCCACCTCTAACAAAGAAGCATCTGCTCTTTCCCTACGCTCCCGAATGGAGCCCGTTTAAGAATCTCAAGGTTACGCACCTGCGCTTGGGCTCAGAGGCTCAGTTTCGGAGATGGGGAAATATTGTTTCCCGCAAGAGTCTCTTTTTCGGTGAGATTCGCGTTCAGCAAAAATACCTCTTTCCGAATGCCTCAGGCGGCTCATCCCGCAAGTGGTCGTACCCGGCTCTTCGAATTCTGTCTCCAAGCCAGCTTCGTGAGATGAAGGCGAAAAACGAACACTTTCAGAAGGTCGCGGAGAGGCTTTCCCACTAAACGTATGCAAATCCGCTGCCCATTTAATCCCACACACACCATCCGCATCAATGAGCCGCGCTGTCGGATCTGTGATCGTGCCATCACGCTCCCCGAGCTCTTCAAATGCTACAAGCGGCGCGTTCAGTGGTCATTCCTTACTGAATGTCCAAAATGTGAATGCGTTGCCCCACTCGGCGCTAAACAGTGCGAGCGGTGCAAAACTTCGGTGACTGTAACCAGATTCGCCCGCTTCGCGTTTCAGTTCTTCTGGTCAGCTTTGCTCAGACGCGCCAATGGAATTTCCGTGAACACAATTCGAGTATTTCAAAGGTTCTATCTAGCGTTCAGCTTGGTTTTTCTTTGGGTCTCAGTTTCGTTTGTTGCCACAGCCCACGTCGAATCATTGCTTGGGGAGGTCGTCATCGCGATTGTTTTCTTAATCGCCGCTATGGTTTTGGCGCGAGTCTTGATCCCCGCTGAGACTTTGGCATCGATACGAGACAAAACCTCCGGGATCGTGAAGTTTGCCCTCTTCATAAACCTCGTCACCTCGGTTCCTCTCCTTGTGATTGTGAGCGGGGTGTGGAAAACCCAAATTGCGATCATCGCTGGGATACTGGGGGTTCTTGTCATAGCAGCTTGGATTTTCTGCGGTATCGCGTGGCCCCTTGCGTCCGACGTATACCGCATCTTCTTTGGCGAGAATTCCACCACTCCCGATCCACTCGCCAGGCAGGGACGCACACCTAGATACGATTGACGCTTTTCCATTTTATGAAACTCCTCAAAAAAACACCGAGCGAAAGCTCCAAACTAAAGAATGCTCTGAAAACACTTTTCGGACGGTCGGATACTCCGATCAAGGAACCATTCGACGCCTCTAAAATTCCATCCGCTGTGTCGTTCAATCGAGATTTCTTCTATTGGAACATGCGCAATATTCCCATCTCCGAAGCTCTCAAGAGTATGATGATTTGCGGAGCACCCGGAGCCGGCAAGACGGTTTCAATCCAGTGTTTTCTTCAATCAATCGCTGAACGGCTCAAGATTGAGGGTCCAGACGCGTGCCGCCTCATCTTGTTCGACGCCAAATGCGATGCCGTTCCGATGCTTGCTTCCATGGGACTAACACCGGAAAGCGAGCGCGTGTGGATTCTAAATCCGTTCGACAAGCGGTCGGCGATCTGTTCGCTCGCTGACGCCGCAAGGGAGCCTGCTTACATCCGTTACATGGGAAAAGCGATGATTCCCGATGACAAGAACGCCAGCGCTCCGTTTTGGAATCTTGCCGCACAGCAACTCGCGCAGGCAGGAGTCATTTCGCTCAACACCGTGAAGCAGGGCACCTGGACTTTGCGCGATTTGCTCTGCGCCCTTAGCTCTCGTGAAAACATTCTTGGTGTATCTGCTCGTGATGACAGGGCCAGCGAGACAGCGAAACAGATTCTCAACGACGACAAACACTCCGACGGGGTGATCGCAAGCCTTTGGACCAAGCTTGCGCGGTTTGAAGAAACAGCGGCTCTGTGGGAGACGGTTATCCAACAGAAAGTGTTCTCGGTTGAAAAATTCTTAAGCGGCGGTGGCGTGCTGATTTTGGGTAACGATCCCGTGTTGAATGAATCGATTCAACCCATCAATCAGCTGATTCTCAAAATGGTTACCGATGCCATTCTTCGAGGCCCTGAGACGCGCCAGGTGAAGCACTTCTTTGTATTCGATGAGTTCCCGGCTCTCGGCAAAGTGGATTTTATTGGCCGGCTTCTTTCCGAAGGTCGCAGCAAGGGGGCGTCCGTCCTCATCGGAACGCAGTCAGTCGAAAGTCTCGTTAACCTCTACGGTGAGGCTTTAACAGACGTGATCCTCGGTCAGTGCGCGCACAAGATGTTTTTGCGCGCTGGTAGCGCCCGCACTGCCGAGTGGGCCGAAAAGCACTTTGGCAAAATCCGTCACATGGAAACAACATACTCCGAGACGTATCAGCACGGTGAAGTTTCGAGAGGTTTCCAGCACGGGCTAAAAGAGCGCTCGCTTTTTTTGGCCTCCGTGTTTCTCGATATTCCGTTTCCTGTTCAGGGCGGCATTTATCACTCAATTAATGATGTGCCGTCATTGGAAAGCACGTTCGTCACGCGACGTCCATTCGATGAGGTTTTGTCGTGGTTAAAGCCGAGGACCGATGTGCCCGCGATTGAGCGGCGAACGGACCCGAAAGACCAGGTGGTTCGCCCATGGTCCGAGGAGGAAAAGAAATCCTTCTTGGGCGTGCAGAAAGAAAAGGGAGCACAACCTTACCTTCCGCCACGACGCCAAAAGCGAGGCGACGATCCGAATCAGGGCACTCTTCTTTGATTCGTCCAACCCAACTTAAATCCAAGAAATATTTTATGAATACACCCCGCGTTTTCTCCTTCTGGTGGTTGTTCGTTGTTCTAGCTGTCATGACAATGGTGTGTGCCGCCTCAATGGTCGGCACTTATTACCTGCGGCGCTCCGAGCGATGGAAAATCGAAGAAGAGCGGATGACCGTCGAGCAGCGCACCCGAGTGCTTGAGCTAGAAAAGCTCGATTTGGAAGTCAACAAACGTCGCGAGCAGATCGAGAAGCA
>JANNGC010000803.1:0-3392 GCA_031380445.1 Pedosphaera sp. | reverse complement strand
CACGCCTCGGATTCTGCGGAAGCGGCGGCGGCGGAACTCAAGCGGTTCTTCCTGCCGGGCGAATTGTTCTGAACGAAGTAGTGGGGCAGCCCTAACGGCAGCCACCCCGCCACAGGGCGGCCCGCGTGGTGGTTCGACAGGCGGGACGCCCGTCGGACTAATGGCAGGCGAGACGCCTGCCCCACTCATTTGAAAACGAAAACGCCCGGCTGATGCACATCAGCCGGGCGAAATGTTTTCCGACCAGAACGGGAACTCAGCGCGTGCCCATGCCCACGCTCTGCACGGTCTGGAACAGCTTGCCTTCCGTCTTGATGCTCGGGGCGATGATGATTTCCGTCTCCTGAAACTCGCGGATGCTGGCCGCGCCCACGTTGCCCATGCAGGTGGTGATCGCGCCGACGAGATTTTGCGAGCCGTCGTCAACAGTCGCTGGGCCGAAGAGAATTTGTTTCAGCGAACCGGTGACGCCGACTTTGATGCGTGTGCCGCGCGGGAGATTCGCGTGCGGCGTGGCCATGCCCCAGTGATTGCCACGACCCGGCGCTTCCTTCGCGCGGGCGAAGGCACTGCCGACCATCACGGCGTCCGAGCCGCAGGCCAGCGCCTTGCAGACATCGCCGCCTTTGCTCATGCCGCCATCGGTGATGATGGGGACGTACTTGCCGGTCTTCTTGTGGTAATAATCGCGGGCCGCCGCGCAATCCACCGTGGCCGTGACCTGCGGCACGCCGAGGCCCAGCACGCCGCGACTGGTGCAGGCCGCGCCCGGCCCCACGCCGATGAGCACGCCCGCCACGCCGCATTCCATCAGATCAATCGTGACCTGATACGTGACGGCGTTGCCGATGAGGATCGGGATTTTCATCTCCTTGCAAAACTTCGCCAGCTCGAGCGATTTGTACTGCGTGGAAAGATGGCGCACCGTGGAGACGGTGGATTGAACGATGAACAAATCCGCGCCGGCGTCCTGCGCGATGCGGCAAAACTCCTCGGCCTTTTGCGGAATGGAACTGACGGCAGCGAGCACGCCGGCGGCCTTGAGTTCCTGAATGCGCTTGGCGATGAGGTGCGGCTTGATCGGTTCGAGGTAAGCCTTCTGGATCAGCTCGGTGACTTCGTCCTTGTCGGCCTTGGTGATCTTATCGAGCACTTCGGCGGGGTCTTCGTAGCGCGTCTGCACGCCTTCGAGATTGATCACGCCGAGTCCGCCGAGCTTGCCCATCTCGATGCAGAACTTCACGTCGGTCACGCCGTCCATGGCGCTGGCGAGGATCGGGATGCTCAGTTTGATCGCGCTGCCGTCCGGCTTCGGAATCTCGAACGTGGTGTCCACCTCGGCGGGGTTGATGGTGACATCGCCGGGCACAAGGGCGATTTCGTCAAAGCCGTAGGTCACGCGGGCTTTTCGGTTCCGGCCAATCCACATTCCCATAGTCGTAATTTGTTTTGTTGGGGCGGTGCGACCGCCGGGTGTTTCGGTTAAAAAACGGCGGTCCACCAAGACCGCCGCTGGTTCAAAACTGAATCATGTCGTTCTGCGTGCCGCACTGCGAACAGCGCGAGCGCTCGACATCACCGTCGTCGGTATAGACGAAGCCGCACTTCTCGCATCGGAAAACGTGGTCCTCGCTGGGTGTCGGCTCGAATCGCCGGCGACGATGTTCAAAATATATTGCCACGGCCGAAAGTGCGGCAAGCAAAACCACGACGTAGGCGAAGATGAGCGTCTCAACGGGCATGGCGGCAATCAGGGCGTGGCACTGGCGGCGGCCACGGCGTTCGTGGGCGGCAGCAACTGCCAGGTGAAAACAATGCGTCCGAGCGTGGGCGGCGCGGTTTCACGCGCGCGGGCGTCGCGCAGGGCGAGCGGTTGAAAATCAAAACGCCGCGCCAGTTCCAGCGCGCGTTCATCCGCTTCGGCGGAACCGGACGCGCCGCTCACGGACAAACTTTCCACCGCGCCTTCGCCGTTCACCGCCACGGACACGACGGTGTTTTTCAACACATCGGCGGAGGCGATGCCGGGAAGGGTTGGTGTGCGGACGAGTGCGCGTGACCCGAGCGGCCCTTCGGTGCGCGCGGAAGTTTTCATCGCCGGCATCTCGCCAGGCAACCGGACTTCCAGCGTCTTCGGCGCGCGCAACGCGGCCAGCAGCGTCTCCTCGGGGCGGCGATTGGTCGTCACGAATTCATGCAGCGTTGCGCCGAGTTCCGCCACGGGCAGCGGCAGCCACTCGGGCGGCGCGTTCCAGTTGCTGCGCGCGGGCGTTTCCGGTTGGAACTTCAACCACGCGCTGCCGGAGAAACCTTGCGGATGCGGCAGCGCGAAGAGCGTCGGGTCACGCCAGCCGGTCAGTTTCGCGAGTTGCTCATCCGTGGCCGCGTCGCCTGCGATGTGGAGAAACGGCTCCAGTTGCTTCCGGGGCGGCAACGCTTTCTCCCGCTCGCCATAAACAAAAATCGCGAACGCGTGGATGAGAAATAGAAACAGAAAGCCGCCGAGCCAGAACCCGCGCGAGCGACCGGAGCGCGCCGCGTTCATGGTGGCGAAAGCGCGGGCGCGCGGTTGACGGCCGCAGGCGGCGGGCGTGTCCCCCACGCGCCGTGTTTCACACCGGCCTGCCGCGCCAATGTGATGAGTTCCATCACGCGGCCGTAACTCACGGCCTCATCGGCCTGAACGATCAGGATGAGCGGTTCGGGAGCCTCGGCCGCCAGATTGGACAGGCGCGACCGCAGCAACCGGTCGTGCGTAATTTGGTTCTCGAAATAAAACTGGCCGCTCGCATCGACCGAGACCACGACCTGCCGCGGCCCGATCACACCCGGCAGTTCCTCCGCCACCGGCAGGCGAATCGGCACGCCTGGCGTGAAGACGAGTTGCGACCGCAGCAGAATGAACACGAGCAAGATGAAGAGCATCCCGGCAAACGCCGCCACGTCGAGCTGGCCGCGGAAGATTTGTTTGTTGCGGGGGAAGCGCATTTAAGAAATGACGAATGACGAATGACGAATCACGAATGGCTTGGAAGTCCGCGAGACTTCGCACGTCCATTCGTCATTCGTCATTCGGAATTGGGGCTTCACGCCTTCGCCTCCGTCACGATGTTCACGATCTCCGACGCGGCCTTCTCCATGTCCAGCACGATGGAGTTCACGCGGCCTACGAGATAGTTGTAGGCCGCATAGCAGGGGATGGCCACGGCCAGTCCGGCGGCGGTCGAGATGAGCGCCTGCCAGATGCCGCCGGAAAGCATTTCCATCTGCGCCTGCGAACCGGCGAGTTGCAGTGCGGCAAAAATTTTGATGAACCCCAGCACCGTGCCGAGCAGGCCGAGCAGCGGCGCGATCTGCGCCAGCGTGGCGAGCACGTTGAGTTTTTCTTCGAG
>JANNGC010000791.1:0-3497 GCA_031380445.1 Pedosphaera sp. | reverse complement strand
CCATGCAGCGCGAAGAGTTCGGGGCGGCGGCGGCGGGCGAAGGCGCGGGTCATGGCCCGCTGGAAAATCACGGCCACGGCGGCGATGGCGGCGAGCGCCACGAGTCCGCCACCGCAGAGGACGGCGATGATTTGCCCGATGAGCATGGCGGCGCTGATGAAGCTGGCGATGAGGGCGTCCCAGCCGATGTAGCCGACGCCTTGCAGCAGGCACGTCCAGACGGTGGCCCAGACAGTGAGGGCCTGGCAGGCGCAGAGAATGGTCCACGCGATCCAGACGGTGGCGGGGGTGAGGTTTTGCAGTTGGAGGCCGCGCAGGTAAAAGAAGCCGAGCGACCACGCGACCACAAACACACCCACGGCCATCCAGCGGTAAATGCGACGTCCGGCGGCGGTGAGGTCGGCGATTTCGCGCAGGGTCTCGGGCGTGAGCGGGGCGTCGAGCTGTCCGCCGCTCTTGCCCTTGGCGAGCGCGATGCGGCGCGTGAGCGTGACGCCGAAGCCGAGGTCGAGGATGCCCATCGCGGCCCAGCTCTGGCCGAGCAGCAGCCACACGCCGAGTTCTTCCTTGGGCAGATGCCGGAAGAGCACGGGCATGAGGACCAGCCCCAGGAGAATGGTCACGCCGCGGCTGAACCACGAGGCGGCGGCTCCGAAGGCGATTCTTCGCGTAACGCTCATTTCAGAAGACAGAGGACAGAGGACAGAAATCAGAGGGCAAATTTCAGAGGACAGAGGACAGAGGACAGAAATCAGAAGGCGAAGGTCAGCGGTCGGACGGACGGAGCAAAAAGGGGCCGGGGTTCTTGAGCATAGCTCCAAGCATTTTTCCGACTTCGACCGAGAGCGCAGATAATTCTTTGTGTTCGGCTGACGAGATGTAGCGGCAGTCGAGGGCGAAATCCAAGGAGGAGGCCGTTTCTGAATTCTCTCCGTCGCAATCGGTGAGTTTGCTCAGGAAGTGCGCCTCGTAGCGGCGCTTGGCCCAGGCTTCGCGCAAGTTCAGGCAGGTGGAGCGGGACGAGCGGCGGATTTGCGAAGTGAGCGCAAACTTTTCTTCCGGCGGAAATCGTTTGGTGAGTTCAAAGATGCGCATGGCCAGTTCGTAAGCCCGTTGATACACGATTAAATCTTTGGCCGACTCAATCTTCATGCACTGTCACCCTTTGACTTCTGTTCTTTGCTCTCTGACTCCTGACCTCTGACTTCTGCCTTCCGCCCCTGCCCTCTGTCCTCCGTCCTCTGGCTTCTGATTCCTGATGTCTGATTACTGTCTTCTGACTTCCGCCTACCGCCCTCTGACTTCTGATTTCTGACTTCTGACTTCTGACTTCGCCCCCGCCGGCTCCGCCGGCAAGCTGCCGCCCTTGGCCGTTGGCCGTAAATACGGCAAGACCTTGCACGGTGCCTGGTGAGGCCGGGTTCATGTTGGGCGTGCGGAAAAACTTGGCGTCGCAGGAGGAAAGTCCCGGACGAGGTCTGGGCCGCACGGTGGCCGGAACGGTGGCTTGGATGACCTCCGCCCGGAGCGCGCGGAGACTGCGGAGAAACCACTGGGGTGAAAAGCTGAAAAGCTGAAATACTGAAAAGCTGAAAGGAAGGCACGGGGCGCGCAGGCGCGCCGGCCGGCGTCCGGTGGGGTGAGACTCCGTCGAACCCTGGTTGCCGACGCAGGAGGCGCGAGCGCGGCGAGCATCTCTGGCGAACGCAAACGCAACAGGGGTGATGCTCACTTCGTTCGCCTCTCCCCCAGTCGCGGGATCGAAATGGTTGGCTCGACGGAGTCTCGCCCCACCGGCTGGCCCCGGCGCGGGTGCGATTGAAAGTGGCGGGCCGACCGGGAGGTGGAACGGCTCGCGCTGCGAGCCGTCGCGCCGAGCGGCGCGGCGGGGGAAGGCCGGGCGCGTTCCAACGGGTAGGGCGTTCAAGTCGCCCGCTCGGCGCGGGCTGGTTTTGTCGCCGCGCGACAAAACCCACCGGAGTAGTGGGGCAGCCGTCCCGGCTGCCACGCGTCCACTGGCCGTCCCGGCTGGCGGTTCTTCAGCCGGGACGGCCCAAGGACTCCGGCAGGCGAGACGCCTGCCCCACTCAGTTTTGTCGCGGCGCGACCAAACCCACCACTGGAGGCGCGCCGCTTCCAATCACCCCCGGCTCAGGGCAGTTGCAACCGGTAGAAGCAATTGGTCCCGCCGCTGAAGGGCGCGGGCACCGTCATGACGCCGCCGTTGCCGGTCACGGTTTGCAGGGTCTGCCAGACCGGTTCGTTCAAGGAATTTTTTGACTGCACGGTGTAGCTCTGACCGGGCTGGGTCAGGAAGCGGAGTTGCACATTCCCGGCGACCACGACGGGCGTGAGGAGCACGGGACCGGAGGGCCAGCCGAAGTTCACGATGCGCGCGAGGTCCGTGGCGTCCAGTCCGGCGAGCGCGTCCAGTCCGAAGCCGGCGAGCTGCGGCCCCTTGGCGAGGGCGGCGGCTTGGTTCGGATTTTGTGACGCGAAGTGCAGGATGCTCTTGGTCTCGCCGGGCGCGAGCGTGAAGGTCCATTGGTAATCGAGCGAGCCGACGGTGTAGAGCACGGACGAGGGGGGCAGCCCGCCCAGCGTGTTGCCGAAGACATGCAGCAAGGTCGGATCGCCCGTGCCGTCGCTGTCATCGGTGACAATCCAGTGATCGTTGGTGGCGAAGAGGGCGTCGCCGCTGGAGGTGTTGACGAGCACGGTGCCGGAGTCCGAGCCGAGGTTGGAATAGAGCGCGACCCCGGTGGCGACGGGACTGGCGCTGACGTTGCGCACCACTTCGAGGAAGCGCGCGTAGCCTTGAGTGGCGGGCACGTAGATGCGGCGGCTGACTTCGACCGTGCCGTCGGTGACGGGGCCGAGGAGCAGTTCGCGCCCGGTGAGAATTCCGTTCGGGACGCTTGGAAAGGCGTTCCAGATCAGCCCGCCGTCGTAGGCGTCGCTGGTGCCGTCCGAGATGGTGCCGTTGCCATAGACATCCCACTGGTAAGAATCTCCATCGAAGAGAATGTAGGGCAGCGCGACGAGCTGGCCGTCGTTGTCCAAGATGGCGAGCACGGCGCTGGAAGGCGCGCTCAACAGGACGCCGGGCGTGCCGGGGTGGAGCTGCAACAGCACGGTCTCGCTGCCCTCCGCCACGGCGTCATCGAGGATGGGCAGTTGAAAATTAGTGCTCATCAGGCCGGGCGGGAAGACGAGGGTGCCGGCGGTTGCGAGGTAATCCACGCCCGCCGTGGCGGTGCCGTTGCTGGCGGAGTAGCCGATGCTCACGCCGACGGCGGGGTTCTCGCGCGTGACGGTGATGGTGGCGACGCCGGAAGTTTCGTTCACGCTGGTCGCGGAGGAGGCGAAGTGAACTTCATCCAGCGCGGTGGTGAAGGACCACACCGCGCCGGTGGCGCTGCCAACCACGTTCGAGGCCACGACCCGCCAGTAGTAAGCGGTGTTGAAGGCGAGCGGGACGGGCTGGCAATTGGGCT
>JANNGC010000778.1:0-15488 GCA_031380445.1 Pedosphaera sp. | reverse complement strand
AAGCCCGGCGGGCTGCTCATCGTGGCCGTGCCGAACAACGACGGGATGCACGTCCTGCTCCCGTACGATCCGGCGAACATGCCGCCGCATCATGTCAGCCGCTGGCGGGCGCGCGATCTGGACCAACTGGGCGCGGCCTGCGGGCTGACGGTCGCGGCGCGCGGCGCGGATGAATTGTTCGGCGGACCGATGCGGGAATTCTGGCTCCTGCACAACCGCCTGGCCCCGGCCATCGGGCGGCGGGCGCATCCTGGCGGCGCGTGGTTGCCGGCCGCCGTGTCGTGGCTCTACCGCAAGCTCGGGTGCCGCCACTTTTTTCCGCACCGGGGCCTGAGCATTTACGCGGCGTATCGCAAGCCATGAGCGACGCGCCGCTTTCCCATCTGCGCGCCGAGCTGCGTGAACTGCATCAGGCGCCGCCGTTCACTTCTCCGGTGTGGCGCGACCCCGCCGACTTCGCCTTCATCGGCACGAGTTTGATCGAGCGCAGCATCGCGCTCTGCGGAACAAAACTGGAAGGCGAGATGCTCGATGTTGGCTCCGGTTCCGATCCGTATCGCGCGTGTTTTCCCAAGGTCCGGCGGAAGGTGAACTGCGATTACAGCGGCGCGCGCGGCCCGGTGGATTTCATCTCCTCCGCCGTGCAACTGCCGGTGAAGGCTCAATCGTTTGACTCGATTCTTTGCACGGAAGTTTTGGAACACGTCCCCGATCCGCTCGCGACGTGGCGGGAGTTTCACCGCGTGCTGCGCCCCGGCGGGCGCGTGCTGCTCTCCACGCCGATGTACTGGCCGGCGCACGAGCTGCCGTTTGATTTTTACCGTTACCCCGAGCACGGGCTGCGCTGGCTCATCGCGCAAAGCGGTTTTGAAGTCGAGGCGCTGTATCCGCGCGGCGGCGTGTGGGCGTTGTGGGGGCAGGTGACGTTGCACGTCATGCCGCAATACTTCCGCTTCCGCTGGCAGCGAAAGTTGTGGAACCGCGTATTGCTCGCCCTCGACGCCTGGCGCGGCAACGCGCAAATCACGCTCGGCTGGACGGTGCTGGCGCGGAAGAAGACGATTCCGACGGCATGAAAAAATCCCTGCTCAAAAAAATCTCCGGCACCGGCTTCGCAGCCTTGAACTCGACGCTGCGACGCTTCGGCTATCGCGTGGACCGTTTCGACCAGGTGGATTTCTTCGAGCCGCTGCTCTACCAGCGGCTGCGCCGGTCGCCGGATTTCTTCTTCGTGCAAATTGGCGCGAACGACGGCGTGTTCGCCGATCCGATCCGCAACTTCGTCACGCGCAACCACGCCGCCGGACTGGTCGTCGAGCCATTGAAAGATTTTTTCCAGAAGCTGGTGCTCAACTACCGCGACTTTCCCAAGGTGAAACCGGTGAACGTGGCGCTGCACTCGACCTTGCGCTCGATCCAACTGCACCGCGTGGACCCGGCGAAGGCCGGCGCGGCGCAGGACTGGGCGCAAGGCATCGCCTCCATCCGCGAGGAGCATCACCGCATCAACGCCGTGCCGGACGAAGTGATGATGACCGAGACGGTGCCGGCCATCACGCTCACCGAACTCCTGGACCAGCATTCCGTTTCCCAACTCGATCTCTTGCAGGTGGACACGGAGGGCTATGATTTTGAGATTCTTCAGATGATTGATTTCCAGCGCATCAAGCCGGCCATCATTCATTTCGAGCACGGGCTGCCGGCGGGCACGATGAGCATTGAACAGTTTCAGCGCTGCACCGGTCGCTTGATGGAACACGGTTACTACATCATCACCGAGCCATACGATGCCATCGCCTACCAACCCGGAATGCTCTGACGCCGCCGCCCCGCGCGGGCGGCTGCGGGCGTGGCTCTTGGCGAACCGTTCCTCCGCGCGGCTGGCCTTCATGCTGCGCCTGATCGCGATGGGCGTCGGCTCGGTGATGGGTTTCATCTGGACGCCGCTGCTGGTGCGCGCGATGGGCGACGCGGTGTATGGAACTTTCGTCAGCTTCCAAGGCGCGTTGCGGCTGGCCGGGCTGGGCGACTTTGGACTTTCGGGCGCGGTGGCCGTTCGCACCGGGCAGATGATCGGGCGCGGCGAGACGGACCAACTTCAACCCTTCCTCGCCTCGGCGCGCACCGCGTTGCTGATCATGGCCGTGCTGCTCGGCGTGGGCATGTGCGTGCTTTCGCCGTGGCTGCCGGGCTGGCTGGATTTTCAAGACACACCAGGCGCGGGCGCGCTGCCGCTGCTCTTCATCATCGGCGGCGTGACCATGACCGTGGGGATGATCTGCGGTTATTTCAACGGACTCAATCTCGCGAACGCGACGGTGACGTGGCCGATCCTGCCCGTGCTGGTGATGACGCAGGCGACGTTGCTCGGCCAATGGCTGCTGGCCCGCGCGGGCGCGCCGCTCTGGATGCAAAGCCTGCCGGCCCTGCTCGGGCTGGTCGCGCAATCGCTCGCGCTCTGGTGGATGCTCAAGGTCGCGCATCCTTGGCTCGGGCGGATTCTCCCGCTGCGCGCCGAGACGGCGGTCTGGCGCAACCTCCTCGCGACGAGCGGCTGGGTCTATCTCTACGCGCTCGGCCACGCGGTGTTCAGCGCCACGGACCGGCTGCTGATCAACTCCGGCTTCGGACCCGAGGCGGTGCCGCCCTTCCAGTTCAATTTCAAACTCTGCGAACTGGCCATCTCCGTCATCGGCTCGGCCAGCTTTGTCGGGCAGGCGAAGATCAACATGTGGATTGCCAATCCCGCGCCGGAATTTCAGGAGCGCTCCCGGCAGGCCGTACAACGGCTGCTGCTCTTTCAATCATTGCTCGGGACGTGCGCCGCGCTCGGCTATCTGGCGGTCAACAATTGGTTCATCAAAGTCTGGGTCGGTGAGTCGTATCAAATGCCCTCCTCGTTGCAATGGGCCTTCGCGCTCACCCTTGTCATCACCTGCGCCGGCGACGCGGGCCTGCAAATCGCCGGACTCTGCGGCCCGCGCGGACTCCGCACCGCCGGCACCGCCATCGGTGTCGGCGCGCTGGCGAATCTCGGACTCTCCTTCGTGTCCATGAAGCTTGGCTCCATCAACGGCATCGCCTGGGCCACCGTCGTGGCGCAAAGCGGAGTGTGCCTTTACCTCGCGCGCTTCACCGCGCGGTATCTCGAACTGCCGGTGCGGACTTTCATGCTCCGCGCGTGGCTGCTGCCCGTGGCGAGCGTGGGTCTGCTCGCCGCGTTGCACGCCAAAGTCGGTTCGCAGGACGCGCGCAGCGTCGCTCTGCTGCTCGGGGCGGCGGTCGTGCTGGTGCTCCTCCAATGCCGCCTCGCCGGGGCGGGCCGCGCTTTTTTCATTCACGAATGGAACCAGGTTCGGCAGATTGCGGGCCGGAAGAACAACGAAACCAACTGAACCGAAGCCACCGCGCCACGCGTCATGCCCATCATCCCGCTCCACTACTTCGGCTATCATCCTTACAACCACCCGACGCACAGCGAGCGCAACGTCGAGCTGCCGCTGGCCTTCTGGTTCCTGAAAAAATTTGCCGCCGAGCTTTCCACTGTCGTCGAGGTCGGCGAGGTCACGCCGTTTTACGAGAAGCCGCGCCACACCGTTTATGATCCCGTGGCCGAACTGCCCGGCACCCTCGCGGCGGACGCGCAGGATTTGGATTACACGGGAAAGAATCTTCTCTCCATCAGCACCATCGAGCACATCGGCACCGCTGACTACGGCCAGACGCCCGACCCGGAGCGGCTCCCGCGCGTGTTGCGCAAGATGCTCGCCAGCCGGAACTACCTCATCACCTTCGCGCTCGGCTACAACCGCCAGTTGGAAGAACTCGTGCAGGGCGAACGCTATCTCGTCTTCGAACGCCTCGCGCCCACGCGCTGGCGGCAGTCGCCGAAACGCGAACTGGGCGGCTATCAATACTCCTCGCCGCACTACGCGGGCAACGGCCTGTGCGTGCTGACGAATCTGGAGGACTTGCACTTCGAGTTCACGCGCCGTCCGGTCTGGCCCATTGCCGCGCGCTGGCCTGTGCCGCAATGGTCGTGGCGACATTTCGTGCGCGACACGCGGCAGGAAATCCGTGACGAGCGCGCCAGCCGGAAGGGCGCATGAGAATCGGCATTGACGCCTTCTTCACCCACATCCCCTTCAGCGGCGTGGGCCAGGTGACGGCGCAATTCCTGGAGTCGTTGCAGAATTTTTCGCTGGCCGATTTCACCCGCCGTCGCGGTCTTAAAATGGTGGACGAGCCGTGCGAATTTTTTCTCTACATGGCCGCGCCACCGGAACAGGAGTGGCCGGAGAATTTCCACCCGCGCGTGCTGCCGCCGCCGAAGAACCGCGGCGTGCTCGGGAAAAAATGGTGGGAGATGCGGACCGTCCCCGCCGCCGTCCGCCGCGACGGCTGCGACGCCTTTATCAGCCTCTACCAGACCGCGACCGTTTTCCCGCGCGCCTTTCCGCACGTCATGGTCGTGCATGATGTGATCTACGCAATTTTCCCGGACTGCCGGCGGCGCCTGGCCGCGCGGCTCTCGTTGCCGCTGTCGTTGCGCGGCATCCGGCGCGCGTCGCATTGCGTGGCCGTGTCGCACTACACGAAGGCGGACATGATTCGTCACCTGGGGCTGGGCGCGGAAAAAATTTCCGTGGCCCACATCGGAGCGCATCCCGGCTTCACCGCGCTCGCGACGGAGGAAAAAATTTCCGCCGTGCTGCAAACTCACGGACTCGAACGCGGCTACATCTATCACGGCGGCGGCAATCACTGGCGCAAGAATGCCGAGGGTGTGCTGCGCGCCTACGCGCAACTCGCTGCGGACAAAGCACGCGCGCTGCCGCCGCTCGTCCTCTCCGGCCACTACCCGCCGAACACGACCGGCGTGGTGGATGTCACGGCCTTGGCGCAGACGCTTGGCATTGCTGCGCGCGTCCAAGTTCTCGGCATGGTGCCGCAGGCCGATCTGCCCGCGCTGTATCGCGGCGCGTCCATGTTTCTCTACCCTTCGATCTACGAAGGCTTCGGTCTGCCCGTGCTGGAAGCGATGCACCAAGGCACGCCCGTCATCACCGCCAATGTCACCTCGCTGCCCGAAGTCGGCGGGGACGCGGTGCTGTATTGCGACCCAAAGAAAACGGAGGAACTGGCCTCGGCCATGCGACGGCTGCTGGAGGATGAAGGGTTGCGCCGTTCCCTGAGCGAACGCGGGCTTCAGCGCGCCGCGATTTTTTCCAACCAGACTTTTTCAGATGAACTGATGGAACGTGCGGTGACGCTGGCCAAGCCGGGCGCTGCTGTCTTTAATGCTCGCACCGCCGCGTGACGGGCCACGGCTGGAAGAGCTTGCCATCACCCCCTCTCCATCCGTTTCAAACGGCCGGTTTTCAATCCTGAAAGGATTGGATAATCCAGCCCAGGGTTGCGACGCAGGAGCTGCCCTGGGTGAAGAATCCGAAACGGGTCTCAACCCTGAAAGGGTTGCATCACCGCCGTGTCAGTTCGCGATTCAACCCCTTCAGGGTTGATGCATCATCACGTCGCTATCCCAGCGTAGCGCCCCGGCGGCGCAACGCTGGGCTGAGTTATCCGAATCCTTTCAGGATTCAAGCACCGGTGACGAATGACGCGGGCCAAGACCCAGTTTGAAGGCTGTTAGAAAGCCGGTCGGCAGATGAATCTGCCCAGTCCGTTTCTTACCCGCGCTGTCCGCCCAGCCTCTTCATCCACCGGCGTGCGACACGCGGCACGCCGGCGTAAAGCCACGGCCGCGCCACGCCGCGCGGCACGGGAATCTCCACCGTCGCCGGCCATGCCTGCACGGGCGCGGCGCGTTCCTCGATCACGCGCAGATATTTTTCCGCCATCGCGTCGGCGCTGTAGTGCGCGCGGGCGAAGCGAGCGGCGTTCGTTGCGCACTCGTGAAGTCTCGTGCGGTCGCGGTGCAATTCGAGGATGGCTTCCGCCGCGCGCTCGACATCGCCGACCGGCACGCGCACGCCGCGTGTTTCATCCACCACCTCGGCCAGGCCGCTCGGCAAATCCGAAACCACCGGCACCACGCCCGCGCCCATCGCCTCCAGCAGACTGAGCGGCAGCCCCTCGAAATCCGAGAGCAGCACGAACACGTCGAAGTCTTCCAGCAGACGCGGCACTTGCTCGTACGGCACGGCGTCCACGAAGCGCACAAAAGGAAAACCCTTCAGGGCCGCGCGCAGTTCCTCGCGCTGCGGGCCTTCGCCCACGATGGAAAATTCCACCGGCACGCGCCGCGCCTGCAAGAGCTTCGCCAGCTCCACCAAACGGCTGACGCGCTTCTGCTCCTCGATGATGCGCCCGAGATAAATTATCCGCAGCGGCGCGTCCGCCGGACGCGTCGCGCGCGGGAGGGCGGCGGAGAAATCAATGCCGTAGGGAATCACCTCCGCATGCACGTCGCGGAGCGCGGGCCGCGCCTGCAAGTTCACGCCGATCTGCCGCGACACGCCCACCGCCACGTCCGTCCACGCCGCGTGCGTGTCCACTGTCGCGTAGGGGCCGGGATCGTCCGACTGCACGATGCTCATCCGCAGCACGCCACGCGGCACGACGCGGAGAATTTCAAAGCTCTGCGAGGACAAACAACTGAGCACGGCGCGCGGCTGATATTGCGCCGCCTGCCGGTAGGCCCAGAGCAGGCGGTCCTCGAAGATCATTTTCCGCGCGGGCAAAACGTGGACGGGATTGCCGATGGCCGCGAAGTCGGCGGCGTAGGCGTTCTCCGAATCCAGCACCACGACCGGCAGTTGCAGGCCGCGCCGCCGGAGCGCGCGCGCGAAGTTCACGAGGAAGGTCGAGCTGCCGCCGAGCGGCAGACTGCCCGCCACCGCCACGAGCGGCGCGGGAGAACTTGTGGAAGTCGCCGCGCTCATGTGGCCCGCCGGATCCACAGGCTTTGCGGACGGCTCTGCCCGCGCGGGAAGAATTTTTGCAGCGCGTCTCTTTGATCCTGCCAGAGACCGTAGAGCGGCAGTTCCACGCGGAAACGGTCGCCGCCACTGAGCAGGCATTCCACCGCATACTGCTCGTTGCCGGCGAAGCGGAGGCGCTTGGTCAGCCAGTCCTCCGGGTAATCGTAGGGCGTGAAAATATCATGGATGTGAATCCACACGCCGGCCCGCACCGCCGGCACCATGTGAACCAGTTCGTATTCCACGTCGCCCTGAAGTTTCAGCGTGTGGCTCGTGTCAATGAACAGCACGTCGCCCGGCTCCAGCTCGCGGAAGACGGACAGCGGCACATCTTGAATGGGCCGGAGCAGCAGCTCGGCGAAGCCCAGTTGCTCGCGCAAATCCAGCCGCGGCTCCGGGTCAATGTAGGTCGCGCGGCACGGATGGCCCTCGCGGATGTTGCGCTGGAGCGCCCGCGCGCTGACCAGCGAACTGAAGCCGCAGCCAACCTCGATGTAACGCTTGGGCTTCAAATCCCGGAGCATCGTGTAGAGCGCGCCCGCGTCGAAGTGCGTGAAGGAACCGTTCTCGAACCAGAACGGCTGGCCGGGCGTTTTCTGATCCGGCACGGCATCGAGTTCGCGCGTGAGCGGGGTCAGCCGCGCCAGCGTTTCCGTCGCGCCCGCGTAGTTCAAATCCACGCCCGGCAGTTCGCGCCGCGCGCGGATGCGCGCGAAGTCAATCGTCCGCACGTCCGGGATCGGCGTGTAAAAAGTTTTCTCGATCACGTTGTAGCCCGCCGCCTCGGCGAGATCCTGACGATGATCAAAACTTTTGAAGAACGCGCGCAACAGACCGGTGGGCAGCAGCGCGGTCAGGCGCACGGTCAGCATTCGGAGTTGGTAGCGAAGCATATCAGAGAAGCGCGCGGTCTTTCAGTTGGGCGATGAATTCACGCTCGAAATAGGCAAAGGTCAGAGGCTCGGAGTCAATCAATCTTTGCGGCGGCGCGTCGGACGCCAGCGCGCGATCACCCCATTCGAGAATGGCGTCGGCCGTCGCGCGCGCGTCGCGGATCGGCACCACGGAGCCGCTCACGCCGGGCCGCACAAAGTCGTTCGCGCCCGTGTTCGGCGTCAGCACCACGGGCAGGCCGCACGCCATCGCCTCCAGCGCGGTGCGGACGAGACCTTCCTCCAGCGACGGCAGCACGAAGACGTCCGCGCTTTGCAGGCGCGCGGCGAGTTGCGCGTGCGGCAGGCCGGGCGCCCAGTCAATCGGCAGGTCGCGATACTTCGCCACGATGGGCGCGGCGCTGTCCGCGATGTTCTGCGTGAGAAGAAACCGCGCCGAGGGATGCCGCTGATGCACGAGCCGCAACGCTTCGAGCAAATAAGGAGCGCCCTTGCGCAGCGACAGCCCGCCCGTGGACACGACGGTGAGCGGACGGTTCTTCGGACGCGGCGCGGCGGCGGGTGCAAAGCGCGACAAGTCCACGGGATAAATGTTCCGCAGAATTTGCTCGGGCTGGAATCCGCGTTCGAGGAACGAGCGCGTCACGAACGAACTGGGTGAGAGCACGTAGTCCACCTGCGGCATCATCTCGACCGCGCGGCGGTTCCACTGCGGGGACACGGGCGGCAGCGGACAATTCCAGCGGCGATGTTCCTCGCTCAACAGTTCCCAGAAATGCGCGGGGTGTGAATTGCCGCCATCGAGAAAAGTTTTGCCGCCGTGCGCGCGCGCCCAGCGGAACGACTCGTTCGTGTAACCGTAGCTAGAGATGATGTGGTCGCCGGGCGTGAGTTGTTTTTTCACCCAACGATCAAACGACGGCAGCATCGCGAAACGAAAAGACTCGGCGCGGTACTGCGAGAAGCATTTCACCGCCGCGTAATTCAACAGGCCGTAGAGGGGGCGCAGGCGGGTCAGTTCCGGCGGCACGCCAGCGGTCCCATTGCGCGTGCCGAGCGCGAGGAAGCGCAGCGCCTTCGCGCGGACCAGGGCGCGGGCGTTGTCATCGCACACCGAGCGTGAAGGCGTGGCGACGACGAATTTCGGGCGGACGCTCATGGGCAGAGCAGGGCGCGGTACAGTTCCTCGTGGCGCGCGACCATGCGCGGCGCGGTCATGCCCTTCTCCAGCACCGAGGCGCGGGCGCGCGCGCGGAAGCGGCTTCGCAAGGCGTCGTCGCTCATCAGTTGTTTCAAGGCGATGCTCATCTCGTCCACGTTCGCGCGTTCGACGAGCATTCCGTTGTCGCCTTCCTGGATCAAATCAGGAATTCCCCCGATGCGCGTGGCGAGGCAGGCGCAGCCGGAGTAGAGCGCCTCTTGCAACGACAGCCCCAGCCCCTCGTGCATCGAGGGCATGGCGAAAATCTCTGCGGCCGCCAGCCACTCGCGCAACTCGGCGTCCGAGCACGCGCGCCGCCACTCGGCCTGCTCGCGCAGCGCGGGGCTGCGTAACAGTTCCTCCAGTTCCGCCGTGGTCTGCGCGTCGCCGGGCCGGCCGATGAAAACCAATTTCCACTCAGGAAACTCGGCGGCGATTTTCGCGAAGGCGCGGGCGAGATACGGCTGGCCTTTGCGCGGCCCGAGCGTGCCGGCGCAGAGGATGATTTTTTTGCGCGGCCTTTCCGGTGCCGCCTCGTGCTCCTGAATGCGCGAATGGTAAATCTGTTGAAACTTCCCGCGCGCCGGCCAGTAGCGGCGGCGCAGCGTGCGCCAGTCCGCCTGCGACACGGCGATCTCGGCGCGGAGATGCGCGAGCATCTGCAGCTTGCTGGCCCACGCGGGCGGGAGCAGCGCGGCCTTCACGAACCACGGACGTTGCGCGCCGATGTAGCCTTCCCACAAACCAAACACGCCATGATTCGTCGCGAGGCACGGCGTGCCGAGCCGGTCGAGATGGATGATCGGACAGACGTTGAACCGGCGGTTGCCCCACGCGTAGTTGCCGCCGAAATGAAAATGCGCGAGGTCAATCTTCTGCGCGTGCAGCGCGGCGGCGAGCGCGCGGGACTTTTCCTGCGTCACTGCGTTCAAATCCCACGGCAGGTGCGCTACGATTTTGTCGGCCACGGATGAAGCGCGCAAAGACTCCGCGCTGTCGCCCGACACGAGCACGATCTGATGCCGCGCCGCCAGCCCGTGAATCAGCTCGCGCACCAGCACCTCCGTGCCGCCGGGCTGCTCGATGGGATACTCCAGGCAGAGCGCAAGCTTCATGGTGCGCGCATGGTTAGTGGGGCAGCCGTCCCGGCTGCCGCCCGTCCACTGGCCGTCTCGGCTGGTGTTTCTTTTTCCTTCAGCCGGGACGGCCCAAGGACAGAAGGCAGGCGGGACGCCTGCCCCACTAAGGTTTCCACCTGCGGCATTTCGGAATGGCTCACGGCTTCCTCCACAATTTCAGCGTCTCCTCGTAGGCCGCGAAGAAGCGCCGGTCCATTTCGCGCGGCGAAAGGTAGTCACGCATTTGCGCCAGCGTGGCCGCGTCCACTTCGCCGCGTGCAAAGAGCGGATGACGAAAGGCGCGGCGCAATTGTTCTTCCAAACTGGCCGCGTCGTTGGGCGCGCAGAGCAGCCCGTTCTTCTCCGGCACCACGTAGTCCACCACGCCGCCGATGGCGCTGGCCACGACCGGCACACCGGCCACCACGGCTTCCTTCACCGCGTTCGGACTCGTGTCGGCGCGCGTGGGCAGCACGAGCATGGTGGCGCGCGCCATTTCCTCCGCGACCTCGGGCGGGGACAGATTTTTCCGAAAGACCATGCGACGGCGCAGTTCGGGAGAAACCTTCGCGCACTCCGCCTCGAAGTACGCGCCGCTCACCGTGCCGACCATCGTCAGTTCGAAATTGAACTCGCCGGTCAGCTTGTCCAGCGCGGCGAGCAGCAAGTCCGTGCCTTTGCGAAAACCCGTCGTGCCGACGGAGAGCAGCCGCAGCGGCGCGGTCTGCGGCTGGCGCACGACCTGATGGAAGCGCCAGTTCGCCGCGTGCTCGGCCTGGTGAATTTTCAGACGCGGATAACGCTCGCAGAGAAAGTTCACGGCAAAGGTGGATTCTGTCGTGACGAGCCGCGCGCGCTTCAGGCTCGCGCGTTCCAGAAACGTGGCGAAGCGTTCGTAACGCCCGAGCGGCACGAGCTGCTGATACCACGTCAGCAGCCCCTGAATGGTGACGAGATACGGATAGCCGAGCCGCGAGGCGATGAGTCCCGCGCCGCGTTCCGTCCCCCAGGCGTGAACGAGGTCAGGCCGGATTTGCCGCAGCGTGCGCCCGAACAAAACGGTGTCCACCCAGAAGACGGACGGCGCGCGCGAAGCGGGCGGAACTTTCAGGACGTGGAAGGTGGCGTTCCCGCGCGTGAAGGTGAAATCGCGCGCGATCTTTTTCCGCAGCGCGAGGATGTGCAGTTGCAGGTCCGCGCGTTTTTGAAATTCCTCCAGCAGCACCAGCGCCCACGTCGCCGGATGCTCGCGCGGGAGGTGCCGCAGTTCGGCGGGCAGCTCCGGCATCCACTCGACGGGGAAATCGGAAATCCACGCGACTTTCATGGTGGCACGCGCGGCGAGTGACGCCTCAGCCCCGCTTTTCGAGCACGAAGTTGCCGAGGATCAGCGTGTCCAGACCGTTGTCGTAGAAACAGCGGATGGCCTCGCGCGGATGGCAGACAATCGGCTCGCCCATGATGTTGAACGAGGTGTTCAGCAGCAGATACTCGCCGGTGATTTTCCCGAACTCGTTGATCAGGTTCCAGAAGCGCGGATGGAAATTGCTCTTCACCGTCTGCGGGCGCAGCGTGTGATCCGAGTGAACGACGGCCGGGATTTTGGAACGGCGCGCGGGCGGGCAGGTGAACGAGGTGATCATGAAGAACTCGTCGCGCGGGTTTTCCATGTAGTCGTTTTTCTTTTCCCACAGCAGCGACGGGCAGAAGGGGCGGAAGGCCTCGCGGAATTTCACGCGCGCATTGATCACGTCCTTGTTCGCGGGATGGTTCGCGCTCATCAGGATGGAGCGCGCGCCGAGCGCACGCGGGCCGCTCTCCATGCGGCCTTGGAACCACGCCACAATTTTGTTGTCCGCCAGTTGCTGCGCGGCGAAGCCGGTCGCGTCGTCCAGTCGGCGGTATTCAATGCGCCGCAACTTGAGTGCCTGCTCGATCTCGGTGTCAGAATACTCAGGACCGAAGTAGAGGTCTTCGAGCGGGTGAATCGTGGCGCTCGGATTCGCCTGAAAATAAACGTGCAGCGCCGCGCCCGCCGGGAGGCCGGCGTCGCCGGGATTCGGGAAGGTGTGATGGCGGTCAATGCGCCCGGACTCCCAGAGGCGCTGGTTCAGCTTCACGTTCAGCATCACGCCGCCGGAGGTGGAGAGGTTGCGCGTCTGCTCCTTTTCCATCCACGGGAAGATGATGTTCTTCACCTGTTCCTCGAGCACGCGCTGCGCTTCGGCGGCGATGTTCTCGGGGCCGTACTGTTTGACGAGCTTCTGGATTTCGTAGGACTCGTCGAAGTGCCACTGAATCGCGCCGTTCTCGTTCCAATAATAATTTCTGCCGAAGTCGTGGGCCTCAATGAGTTCACCCTTCTCGAACTTGGGCACGAACTTGTCGAGCACGCCCTGGCACTTGGTGTGATCGCCGTAGGGCGCGAGGCCCATCGTCTTGCCTTCGCCGTCGCCGTGCCACCAGCCCAGCGCCTCGGTCACGTTGCTGTAAAACCAGCCGAGCGAGGCCGACGTGGGGAACTCATGGAGCCGGGTGATCTTGCCGTTCTCGCCGCGCCAGATGCCGATGGAAAGTCCGTCGCCCGCGCCATCAATGGTCACGAGCAACTGCTTCTCGCGCGTGCCGCTGGTGTAGTAGGCTGAGGCCGCGTGGGCGAGATGATGCTCGACGTGGACAATCTCCGTGCGCGCAGGCAGCGGGAAATTTTTGATGTAGAGCGGCGGCTTGACGTCGGCTTTCTTCATCACGGCGCGCACGACTTCGAGGGTCTGCCGGGCCTTGGTCTTGGCCTCGCGGCGCGCGCCTTCGAGGGCGAAGAGGAAATTCAAATCCGGCACGCTGCCCGCCGCCGGCACCGCCACCGCGTCAATGTCCGCGAGCGTGAGGCCTTGGGATTTCAGACAATACTCAATCGAGTGGACGGGCAGCCCGCAGAAGTGCTTCACGCGGTTGAACCGCTCTTCGGCGACGTCCGCCACAATCTTTCCGTCGCGCACCAGGGCCGCGCCGCTGTCGTGTCCAATGTGAATTCCGAGTACGTTCATGGTTGTTGTCGCCACGGAAAAGATGGCCGGAAACCCGGCTCACCATTGTGTCTTCGTGGCGAAAGCGGCGCATTGATCCCACAACGCCCTGCAAAAGCAAATGTCGAGTTGCGCCGTCCGTGCGCTCCGCCCAATAACCTGTGAACGTCCGCCGACAAGAAACCTTTGAACCCGACGCCGCTTTCCCCTCTCCTACCCGCGTGCTTGATTCCGTGAACCCAGAGGCCGACTCGTCGTCGGCTGATTTGCGCAAGGGCCGTCGCAAGAAAAACGCCGGCGAGGCGCGCGCCGTGTCCACCGTGGACCGGTTGCCGCCGCACTCGACTGAGGCCGAGCAGGGCGTGCTGGGCTGCGTGTTTCTCTCGCCGCACGACTGCCTCGGGCTGTGCGTGGAGAAGTTTAAGAGCGGCTCCAGCGTGTTCTATGACCTGCGGCATCAGGTCATTTATGAACTGCTCACCGAGATGTATGACCGCAAGGAGGCGATTGATGTCATCACCGTGCAGCAGCGCTTGAAGGACAAGCAGCAGCTCCAGAGCGTCGGCGGCATCGCCTACTTGGCGTCGTTGCCGGACATGGTGCCGAGCGCGGCGAACCTGTCGTTCTACGTCAACATCGTTCGCGAGAAGCACATTCTGCGGAAGATGATCTCCACTTGCACCGAGGTCGTCGGGCGCGTGTACGAACACGAGGGCGAAGTGGACGCGCTGGTGGACGAGGTGGAGACGGAGATTCTCCGCCTGAGCGAGGAGCGCGTGGAATCGCAGACGCTCTCCATCAAAGATGTCGTTCACAAAGCCATCAACCGGCTGGAGGAATACCATGCGAACCAAGGGATGCTCACCGGCCTCTCCACCGGCTTCCCCGACCTCGACAAGATGACAACGGGCCTGCACGGCGGCGAAATGATCGTTATCGCCGCGCGTCCCTCGATGGGCAAAACCTCGCTGGCCATGAACATCGCCGAGGCGGTCGCCATTGATCAGAAGCTGCCGGTGGGTGTGTTCTCGCTGGAAATGAGCGCCGAGTCGCTGGTGCTGCGCATGCTCTGCTCGCGCGCGCGGGTCAACTTGCGGAACATCCGCGAAGGGTTTTTCTCCGAGCGCGATTTCCCGAAAATCACCAGCGCCGCCGGCAAACTCGCCGCCGCGCCGCTATACATTGATGACACTGCCGGCCTTTCCATCCTCCAGTTGCGGGCCAAGGCGCGGCGGATGTGGCAGCAGTATGGCGTGAAGCTTTTCATCATTGACTACCTACAACTGCTTCACTCTACTGCGCGCCGAGCCGAGAATCGTCAGCAGGAAATCGCGGATATTTCCAACGGTGTGAAGTCGCTGGCCAAGGAACTGAACGTGCCCGTCATCGTGCTGGCGCAGTTGAATCGCGAGATCGAGAAGGAAAAAAACCGTAAGCCCCGCATGTCGGATTTGCGCGAATCAGGCGCGATTGAACAGGATGCGGACTTGATCGGTCTGCTCTACAAGCCGTCCTCCGGGGACGACGATGAGGGGCCGAGCACCGAGCAGGAATCGGTGGCGGTGGGCCTCGTGATCGCGAAGCAGCGCAACGGACCGACAGGCGACGTGAACCTCACGTTCCTGAAAACGTATACCCGGTTCGAGAGCGCCGCGAAGATCAGTGCCGACGATGTCCCGGCTGAATAGCTGTAGATGAACAAACTCTTTCGTTACGCGGCGCTCGTGCTTTGGCTCGGGGCCACCGCCATCCTTTCCGCCCAGACTCCTTCCCAGGTGAAGAAGGTCGAGCTGAAGCAAGTTGGCCCGCAGGAGGTCAGCGAGCAGCTCATCCGCGCGAACATCCGTGTGCGCGCCGGTGATCCCTACAGCAGCGTGGCGGTCATTGATGACATTCGGAACCTCTACGGCACCGGCCACTTCCTGAACATCCGCACCATCGAGGAGCCTTCGCCCGAAGGTCTCACGCTCACCTACGTCCTCGTCGCCAAGCCGCGCGTCACGGACATCCGCTTCGTGGGCAACGTGAAGTATGACAACAAGGATTTGACGAAGATCATCAAGTCCAAGGTCGGCCAGTTGCTCGATGAACGGCAGCTCTTCGCCGACGTGCAGGAGATCAAAAAGAAGTACCAGAACGCCGGACTCCAGCGCACCGAGGTGAAGTATGTGCTGAACCCCGACGAGAACGCGGGCCGCGCGACTGTGACCTTCGAGATCGCCGAGACGCCAAAAGTCCGCATCGTGGATGTGGTCTTCGACGGCGCGAATCACTTCACGCAGAAGAAGCTTCGCAAGCAGATCAAG
>JANNGC010000733.1:0-1697 GCA_031380445.1 Pedosphaera sp. | reverse complement strand
TGGCCCAAGGGCGAACCGTTCGTCCTGAGCGTCGTGCGAACGAACGAGCCGCCGCTGCGTCTGGAAAAACTGCTGGTCGATCGGCGCACCGGCAAGACGCTGCGCGAGGACGGATTCCTGTTCACCGGTTCGAGAATGTTGTCTTCACCCGACGATGCCGGAAAAAAGATTTACGCCGCCGACGAGTATCAGCCGAAGTCCATTGTCGCGCTTTTCAACTCAACCTATTCCGTGCTCGAAGTTCCCTACGCGGCGCAGAAGGAACAAGTTTACCAAAACACGGCCATCAATCCGGAACACCCGCTGCCCGAGGGTGCGCTCCTGACGCTGCTCATTGAGCCGGCCAACCAGGATGGCTCCAAGCGCGTGAAAAATCTTGTGCTGCACATTGAGGCGGCCAGGACGCCGACCAATCAGCCTGCGACCGAAGTGGAGCGGCTGGCCAGCTTGCGTCCTCAACTCAAAGACGCTGGGGCCGTGCTCAATCGCGATGAGACGTTGATCTCGGTGATTCAAACTCTGGCCGCGCTCGACCGGAAGAAGCATGACTATTTTGTGACCGTTCATTTCGGCGACAACGTCGAGCTGGGTCAGGCCCAGGCGTTCGCCCGGATTCTTTCCACCATCGACGTCGAGCAAGGCATCCGCATCGAGCCACCGCCCGCCGGCCAGATTTACTACCGCGCGTTCACCCCGGACCGGGATCTTCTGGACCGGGAGGCGAGACTGTTTCACCCGTGGGAGCTGGCCTTGTCTCTGAAGGACGGCCAGGTCTCGGGCAAACTTTTGCATGTCGAATCCATCTGGAAAACGAATGCCTCGCGATCAGAATTGGAGTTCACCGAGTTGCCCGTCTCCGGCCCCAAGTCACTCCGCAAAGAACTGGATGCCGAAGCCGAGCGCGCCAGAAAATCCGACCAGCGCGCCAAGGCCCCGATGATCATGGTGTTTGCCCCCGCAAGCATCAGCTACGGACAACTCCTCAAGTTTCTGGCCCCCGCGCTGGGCACCCACAAAGTGATCCATGTTTACGTGGACCTCCCCATGCCGCCACCTTCCAGCAGGAAGCGATGACGACAATGGAAAACAGATCTCCATGGCTCAGCCTGAAAACTCGTTGGCCGTAAAGAACGCCAAGAGCGCGAAGAACGATCGCCTGATCCGTAAGGAGGCACGCGGTCAGTTGCTTCCCGGCGGCCGCCACAGCTTCGCCCCTCTTTGCGCTCTTTGCGTTCTTTCGCGGCTATTCAATTGCGGATTTGTCCGGCGCTTGTGCCGAGTTTCATGCCGGGGTGCGTTTTCGCGACAAGACGGGGCGGCTTCGGTTGAGTAGGGTTCACCAACATGACTACTGGCTCTCACTGGCACGGCTCATTCTGGAGCGTGATTCTTTCAGCCTGCATCGGCGTGTCTGCGCTCGGAGCGGAGCCGAAAAATACTCCGCCCGGCCCGACCGCACTAAACTCAGCCGCCGCCAGCCATCAAACGAACTTCATCGAGGGGTGGCGCGTGCTGGTGAACGAGAGGCTGCTCAAGGACGAGAAGGCGGCAACGGAGAAAGCGCTGGAACTTTTGCGCGTGCAGTTGCTGGAGATTATCCGTGTCGTCCCCGCTCCGGCCGTGGCGAAGCTGCGTGAAGTGCCGCTGTGGTTTTCGCCCGCGTATCCCGGAGTGAAGCCCAGCGCGGAATATCATCC
>JANNGC010000730.1:0-4163 GCA_031380445.1 Pedosphaera sp. | reverse complement strand
GCTGGTGATGACGGGCGAGACGTGGAGCCAGGATTTCACCAACGCCTGGGCCACGACGGAGCCGGGTGAGCCGGTGTTTCTCGAAGGCGCAAACTCCCTGTGGTGGCGCTGGACCGCGCCGACCGGCGGGTTGTATCTGGTTTACATGAACACGCACAACGGGGGCGTGCTGCGCGTTCACACCGGGCCGGAACTGGATCTGCTGGACGGCGTGGTGAACGTCGGCAGCCCGTTCTTTCCCGAGTATTTGCCGGCGGAGGCCGGGCGGACGTATCACTTCTCCTACCGCAACAGCCGAACTTTCGACGCGTCCGTCCACATTGGGGTGCGCCGCTTGAACTGGCCGTCCGTGTTGCCGTCAGCATCGTCAGCCCGCGCGCTGCGCCTTGAGACGGAGCCTGGACGCATCATCGAAACCTCGACGAACCTTGTGGACTGGACGGTGTGGCGGACGAACTCATCCGCGATCCCGTTGTCCGTGCCCGTGGGCGCGGAGCCGCAACGCTTCTTTCGCGTGCGGTAACACGCATCTCCTACGCGGTCACTTCCCACTCACGCCTTTGAGGTAGGCGAAGATGAGTTCCGGCAAGTCGCTGCTGTAGCCGCCTTCGAGAATGCTGAAGAACGGCACGCCCGTTTTTCGCAACGACTCGCCGAGCCATTGAAAATCCTCCGCCTCCAGCGTCTCCTGCGCGAGCGGGTCGCGCGCGTAGCAGTCGAAGCCTGCCGACACGCCGATGAGTTCCGGCTTGGTGGCGAGGATTCTTTCCAGCGCCTGGGTGAGAACTTTCCGATACGCCTCGCGCGGTGTGCGTGGCGCGACGGGGTAGTTGAAACAATTCTTTCCCACGTCCTCCGTGCCGGTGCCTGGGTAGCACGGGTGCTGGTGAATCGAGGCGAACACGACGCTGTCCTTGTCCTTCAGAATCGCCTCGGTGCCGTTGCCGTGATGCACGTCGAAGTCGAACACGGCCACGCGCTTCACGCCCGTCGCCAGCGCATCGAGCGCGGCGATGGCGATGGAATTGAAATAGCAGAAACCCATCGCGTGATTCTGCGTGGCGTGATGCCCGGGCGGGCGCAACAGGCTGAACGACGCCTCGCCTGCGCGCGCCAGTTTCGCCGCGTGCAGCGCGCCGCCGACCGCGCGGCGGGTGTGCTCGTCAATTTTTGGATAGGCCGGCGTGTCCCCATCGAAGGAATCCGACGCGCTCTTCACCTGCGCGATATGCGGCTTCGAGTGCGCGCGCGCGATTTGTTCGTCCGTCACTTCCAGCGGCACGGCCCATTGCAACTTCAGCTCCGTCTGCGCGCGCAGTTTCTCCAGCGTGCCGCTGATGCGCGCCGGCCGCTCGGGATGGCCGGGCGCGGAGTAGCCCGTGCAGCGTTCGTCAGTGATGATGGTCATGCCGAAGGTTGTCGAGGAACTGGGCGTTTGCCAACTCCGCGCCGGTTCACACCTTCACCCAGCCCTGGCTCCGGCTGCTCTGCAAAATCGCCTCGCACAGTTTCACCTCGTGATGACCGTCTTCGGCGGTGGCGAAGAGCAGGGGCGTCTTGCGGCCGCTGATGATGTGCTCATAGACGGCGCGGTAGTGCATCTTGTGCGCGTCGGCGAAGCCTTCGGGGTGGCCGCCGGGATAGTCGCTGAAGCCGGCGATGTCCACGTCGAAGCCGGGCGTCGAGCGCTGGAGGATCTGGTTCGGTTCGTCGCGGCGGCCAAGGATCATTTCGTTCGGCTGCTGGAGATCCCAGCGCAGGCTGCCCTTCGTGCCGTAGATGCCGAGGGCGAGGCTGCATTTCCAACCGGCGGCGACTTGCGAGATGGACGCGTTGGCGTGGACGCCGTTGGTGAAGCCGTGTTTCGCCTTCCCAAACTTGAGCAGCACGCTGCCAAAATCTTCCGTGTCGCATTGGTAAGGAACCATCGTCTTCGGATCAATCTTGGCGAACGTCTGCACCTCACCCTGGGGCCGGTAGCGTGTCTTGTGAAATGTCTCGATGTGCGCGAACACGCGCTCGGCTTTCGCGCCGAGGATGAACGACACGGCGTCAATCCAGTGCGTGCCGATGTCGCCGACGGCGCGGAGCTTGCCGCCTTCGCTGGCGAGCAGACGCCAGTTGTAGTCGGTGTCCGCAAGCAGCCAGTCTTGGAAGAAGTGTCCTTGCACATGAATGATCTGGCCGAGGTCGCCGCGCGCGACCATCGCGCGCGCCTGAAGCACGGCGGGGAAGAGGCGGCACATGTAATTTACGGCGAACACGGGGGAGGACTTTTTCTTTACCGCAGCAACCACGCGCGCGGTCTCGCCCGTCTTCATGCCGAGCGGCTTTTCGCACACGACGTGTTTGCCGGCGGCGAGCGCGGCGAGGGACTGCTCGACGTGCGCCTTGTTCGGCGAGGTGATGTGAACCACGTCCACATTCGGCGAGCGGAGCAGGGCGCGGTAGTCGTAGTCGCCATAGACTTCGGGGATGCCCCATTTGTCCGCCGTGGCCTGCGCGTTTTTCGTCGAACCGCAGATGGCCGTGACCTGCACGCCGAGGCGTTTGAGAGCCTCGATGTGAACCGGCCCGATGAATCCGGTGCCGATGACGCCGGCGCGCAGAGTGTGAAGTGGTTTCATGCGCCGTTGGTTTCGGCGGAGGGAATGTTGGCGTCAAGTTTCAACGTGCCGTGGGTGGGGTGAGACTCTGTCGAACCCTGACGGCCGACGAAGGAGGCGCGAGCGCGGCGAGCATCTCCGGCCGGCGTGACCGTAGGGAGATGCGCGCTCTGCTCGCCTCGCTGCGATCGAGATGGGGTCTCACCCCACCCACGCGCTCTCGGGACACGCCATGTGTGGGCCGCATCAAGCTTGGACTCCGCCGCGCCTCTCCCGTAGCCTGCGCGCCGTGTCCGGTTTCACCGATCGCAACTGCTTCGCCGTCGCCGTATTGATTTACGGCGTCAGCGCGGCGTATTCGATCTTCCTCCTGCGGCGCGACCTGCGGCACCACAACTGGATCAATTACCTGCTCCTGCTCACCGCCTTTGGTTTTCACACCGCGTCCATGATCATGCGCGGCTACAGCCTGGACCGCTGCCCGATTCACAACCTCTACGAAGCGACCAAGTTCGTCGCGTGGACCATGACCGCGACGTATCTCGTGTTCGGACTGTGGGCGCGGCTGCGCTTCCTCGGCGCGTTTGCCGCGCCGCTGCTCTTCGGCATTGGCGTGTTCGTGTTGTCTTTGCCGCCGGATGTTGGCGCACCTGGAAAACCGGAGTTCAGCGTCGGCTGGCGCACCCTGCATATTGCGCCGTTCGTGCTTTCGTACGGTGCCTTCGGCATGGCGGCGGTGGCGGCGCTGATGTTTCTGAGCCAGGAGCGCAACTTGAAGCAGCATAAGCTGCGCGCGCTCACCGCCTTCATGCCGCCCATCCAGCGGCTCGAACGGGTCATCCGCGTGCTGAACATCGCCGGCTTCATCCTGCTCACGGCGGCGCTGGTCATCAGCGCGCTCTACCTCCGGCAGCAGGGTCTGTCGCTCACCGCCGACTTCAAAATCCTTTGGGCGATCTTCGTGTGGGCGCTCTACCTCGCGCTGCTGATCATGCGCTGGAAATTCTGGCAGGGCGGACGCCGCTTCGCGTGGGGTTCCATCGTGGTCTTCGCGTTCCTGCTGCTCACGTTCTGGGGTTCGAGCCTCATGTCGCCGATTCACCGACCCTGATGAAACCAAGTTGCAGGTTGAAAGTTGAAGGTTGCAGGTTGGCTTCAAACCAACTTGCAACCTTCAACCTGCAACCTTCAACCCACTCCTCCTGACATGGAAGTCGTTGTCATCGGCCTCAGCCATCATTCGTCGCCGGTCACGGTGCGGGAGAAGTTCGCCTTCGCGGAGGCGAAGATTTCCATCGCGCTGCAAACGCTCCGCGACTCCGGACTCGCCGACGAAGCGGTGATTCTCTCGACGTGCAACCGCGTGGAAATTTACGCCGCCACCACGCTGGAGCCGCGCCGCGCCTTCGCCGAGCTTCAGGAATTTCTCGTCCGCACCCACGACTACCGCGAGCCGCTCGGCGATGAACTCTACAAATTCGCCGGCCAGGAAGCCGTCGAGCACCTCTTCAAAGTCGCGTCCGGCCTCGACTCGATGGTGCTCGGCGAAACGGAAAT
>JANNGC010000716.1:0-1517 GCA_031380445.1 Pedosphaera sp. | reverse complement strand
GCCGTCGGTGATCGGACGGTGGACGAAGTCATCACCGTGGGCCGGCAGGAAATCGAAACGGAAACACGCATCGTGCTCCAGAAGGTCGCCGAACAATACCAACTCGGCATGAGCATCGACCTCGTGCAGTTGAAGAATGTTAATCCGCCCAAGCAGGTGCAGGCGTCGTTCAACGAAGTGAACCAGGCCCAGCAGGAGAAGCAGCGTTCCATCAATCTTGCCAGCGGCGAGTACAACAAAGTCATCCCGCGCGCCCGTGGCGACGCCGCCCGCATGATCGCCGAGGCGCAGGGCTACGCGCAGAAGCGGGTCAATGAAGCGGACGGCGACGCCTCGTTGTTCACCTCGGTTTACGCGCAGTACCAGAAGGCCCCCGAGGTCACCCGCCAGCGCATCTTCCTCGAAACCATGAGTGAAGTGCTGCCCAAGGTGAGCCGCAAGATCATCGCCGATGAAAAGGGCCAGCAGATTCTGCCCTTCCTCCAGTTGCAACCCGGGAAATAAACTCATGCCCCTTTCATCCCTCTTTCGTTCCATCGCCATCGTGGTGGTGTTTGTTGTCCTCATTATCCTGGGCAACCTCTGCTTCTACAACGTCTCCGAGACCGAGCAGGTCATCCTCACGCAGTTCGGCAAAACCGTCGGCCAGCCCATCAACGCGGCGGGCTTGAAGTTCAAGTGGCCCTTCATCCAGACCGTCAACCGCATCGACAAGCGCATCCTCGAATGGGACGGCCGCGCCAGCGAGATGCCCACGCGCGACAAGCTCTACATCATCGTGGACACGTTTGGCCGCTGGCGCATCAGCGACCCGCTCCAGTTCTTCACCCGGCTGCGTGACGAACGCAGCGCTCTCTCCCGGCTGGATGACATCATCGGCAGCGAGGTGCGCAACTCCCTCGCCAAGCACGACCTCGTCGAGATCGTCCGCACCGACAAGAATCGCAAGGCCTCCGCCGATGCCGTGCCCGCCGACGACGCCGGACAGGTCAACCGGCTCCTGCCCATCACGCTCGGTCGCACCGCGATTGAGAACGAGGTCGTCGCCAGGGCCGCGCCCAAGCTCAAGGACTTCGGCATCGAACTCATCGACGTGCGCTTCATGCGCGTGAACTACAACTCCGGCGTGAGCGCCAAGATTCACGAACGCATGATGAGCGAGCGCCAGCAGATTGCGTCACGCTTCCGTTCCGAAGGCGAGGGTGAGGCCGCGAAAATCATCGGCAGCAAGGAACGCGACCTCCGCCAGATCGAATCCGAGTCCTACCGTGAAGTGCAGAAAATTAAGGGTGAAGCCGACGCCAAAGCTTCCGAGATTTACGCGAAAGCCTACGGCGGCAGTGCCGGGGCGGCGGAGTTTCATCAATTTCTCCGTACGATGGAGGCTTACCGCAAGATGCTCGACAAGGACACCACCCTGATGCTCTCGACCGACAGCGACCTCTTCCGCTACCTCAAGCAGTCCTCCGTTCCCCGCCCGCCCGCCGGCAGGCCATAGGATGTGCCGCGTCAAACGT
>JANNGC010000697.1:0-5908 GCA_031380445.1 Pedosphaera sp. | reverse complement strand
CTGCGGGCCAAGGGCAAACCGGCCAAAGTGGCGTTGGTCGCCCTCATGCGCAAACTCGCCGAACTCGCCAACCTCCTCCTTAAAAGCTCTTCTTTCCAACTCACCAATTAAGACAGTTGCTACCATTCCGGTTTGGCCATGCGCTTCCTTGGTTCGGCGGCCTCTTTCAGTAGTGCGCCACAACCTCAATCTCCACCGCCGCGCCCTTGGGCAGCGCCGCCACTTGCACCGTGGAGCGCGCGGGGAAATCCGCCGTGAAGTAGCGCGCATAGACCTCGTTCATCGCCGCGAAGTCGCCGAGATTGGTCATGAACACCGTGGCCTTCACGACATGCGCAAAGGTGAGTTTCTGATCCGCGAGCACGGCTTGCACGTTCTCCAGCACGCGCTCGGTCTGCGCGCGAATGTCGTCCGCGATCAACTGGCCGGTGGCCGGGTCGAGCGGAATCTGGCCGGAGCAGAAGAGCAGGTCGCCGATGCGCACGGCGTGGTTGTAGGGGCCGACGGCGGCGGGGGAGGCGGCAGGCTTGATGATGTGTTTCATTTCTTCTCCTCGTACCACGCCATCTGGATGTTTTCCAAAATCTTCTCGTTCGATGCTTCTGGCTTGTCGCCGAACTCTTCGAGTTCGCAGACCATTTTGTGGAGCTTGGGGAAACTGAGCTTGAGCGGGTCTTGATCGGGGAACTTGTCGAGCAGCGCCCAGGCCACTTCTTCGTGATCTTTCCAGGTCAGTTTCATGGGCGAATGGTTAGCGACGGCCTTTGCGCCGGGCAAGTGGAAGGTTGAACTCCAAAAAAAGAGCGGCGGTCTTGCGACCGCCGCCCGTGAGTTCGGTGCCAAAAAACTTCAGCGCAGAATGATGCGGTAGAAGCGGTTGGTCAGGCCCGGATTCGCATCGGTGAACGTGAGCGGGCCGCCGGTGCCGGGCAGATTCGTGAGCGTGGTCCACGGCGTGGGATCGGGGCCGGGGCAGGGGGCGAGGTCCGGACAGGGCAGCGAGGTGAGCGCATGGCGATATTGCACCTCGTAGCTGGCGCCGGACGCGGAATCAAACGAGGCGAAGAACACGCCGTTCGTGGAGCCGGAGCCGGAGAGCACGGGGCTGACGGGCTGGAGGATTTGCACCACGGCGCTGGCGGTGTTGTTGGCCGGATTCAAATCCACCAGCGGCGAAGTGACGGTGGCGGCATTGGTGAGGAAGCCCGCCGCGTTGGCGGTGATCAAGGCGCTGATGGTCGCGGAACCGCCCACCGCCAGCGTGCCCGCATTCCACGCGAACGAATTCGGCGTGCTGGTGAAACCGCCCTGGCTCGGCGTGGCACTGACGAAGGTGCCGAGCGCGGAGATGGTGTCGTTCACGACCACGTTGGTCGCCGTGTCTGGCCCGGCGTTGGTGATGGTGATGAGGTAGCCGACCTGTTGTCCGGCGTTGACCACGTTGGTCGAGGCGGTCTTGGTGATCGCGAGTTCGGCGCGCAGCGGCTGGATGATGGTCAGACCGCTGAAGGTGCCGGTGGCAATGAGTCCGCCGTTGGTGTGCGCGGTCACGCCGAGGCCGACGAGCATGGTGGGGCCGAAGACCTGGTTGGTGGTGCCGAGCGGAACCCAGTCCGTGCCGTTGGTGCTGCGGAAGCCGGTGAAGGCGGTGCCGGTGCGCGTGAGGCGCATCCACGCGTCCGGGATGTTGGCGGGCGCAAAGGCCGCGCCGACGAGCGCGCTGTTCGCGCCGTTGGTCGGGCGCAAGGTCAGTTCGTACTGGTTACGGCCGGGCGCGGGCGGGTTCACGGAAACGTGGAGGCCGCGGCTGTTCGCATCGCGGGATTCGCGCGCGAAGAGGGCGGCCTTGGCGACGTTGTCAGGACGGGTCAGGGCGTTGACGCGCACCCGCACGTCGAAGTCGCCGAGCAGCGGCGTGGTCGCGAGGTAGCCTTGATCGGCGGTGAGCCAGAAGTCCGCGCCGCCGCCGTTCATCTCGATGAACTGGTTGTCAAAGGTGGCGTGCGTGCCGGCCGCGACGGGCGCGCCGATGTCGCCGACGGTGAAGCCGAGCACGGTGGAGTTCGTGCCGGTGAGAGGATTGAACACGCCCGCGTAGTCGCGAACGTCATAGGCATCCACGGTGAAGGCACCGGTGATGGGCGAGTCGAGGATGAGCTTCACGGAGCGCCCGTCCGGGCGCAGGATGGCGCTGATGGCCGCAGCCCCGGCGCCGCCGTTGATGGAGAAGTTGCCCGGCTCGTTGACGTAGAGGGGATCAATTTCCTCGCTGAACTGCACGCCCACGATGTTGCCGTCGAGGCTGCCGATGGAAACGATGTAAGCTGGCGTGGTATCGGGCGTGACGTCGAGCGCGACGATGGTGCTGGTGACGCTGCCCGCGTAGTTGGTGACCACGAGGTAGTAATCGCCGTCGGCGGTGAGCGGCGTGTGGACGAAGCTCAACGAGGCGTTCGTCGCGCCGGCTACGGGCGCGTCGTTCTGGTACCATTGATAGGCGAGGTTCGGCGAGCCTTGGGCGGTGGCGGTGAGCGCGGAGGGACGAGATTCTTCCACCAAGACCGGCACGGGCTGCAAGGTGAAGAAGGGCAGGGCGGGCACGGCGGGATAGATGTCAATGAAGCAGAGCTTGTTGTTCAGGGCGAGCGGGCCGCTGTTGATGGTCAGGCGACCGTCGCTCACGCCGACGCTGGTGGTGAATTCCGACCAGCGCGAAACCGTGCCGGCCACGGCGGGACTGAGCACGCCTTCAACGCTGAACTGGATGGTGTTGTCGGTCGCGCCGGCGTCGCCGCCCACGACACGGACCTGATAAAAACCGTTGGTCAGTTCAATTTCCCAGATCGCGCTGAAGGCCGGGTTGTTCACCGGATTGCGCATCATCTGGTTGAGCGTGTCGTAACGCCCGTCGGGGGAGAGGGCGCTGAGCCGCGAGCGCCCTTCACGCGTGAGGTTGGTGCCGCCCACGGTGGTCCAGCCGTAGAAGAGGCCGTTCGTGCGGTCGCCGAAAATTTCACCTTCATCCACCAGGTAACCGGGGGGCACGGCCGCTTGATTTGTGTTCTGCGAACTGTTGCCGCTGTTGGCGATGTTGATGTTGTAGCCGAAGGCGGGCGTGCTGTTCGACGCGATGTTCGAGTAGGGCGAATAGCCGGAGGCGTTCGTGGACTGCACGCGGTAGAAGTAACTGGTCAGCGGCGACAGGCCCGCGTTCGTGTAGCTCAGCGTGCTGGCCGAAAGTTCCAGCGCCGGGGCGAAGGTCACGCCGTCCGCCGAGGTTTCATAGAGGTAGCCCGCCGATTGCCCGCCCGCCGTCCAGCCCACGCGCAGCACCGAGGCTGCGAAGAGCACGGTGTTGACGGTGCTCGCCGCCGGAGCCGTCGTAGCGGAAACGGTCGCGGACTGGCCGCTGTCGCCGCCGCCGCCGGTGAGCTGCGCCACGACCACGTAGTAGTGGACTTGGCCCGCCGCCGCCGTGGTGTCCACATGACTGAGGCCCGCGAGGCCGCTCGCCACCGTCGTGAAGGGGCCGCTCGCACTGCTCGAACGCTTCAGGGTGTAAGTGTCCGCGCCGGCCAGCGCGTCCCAGCTCACGGTCACTTGATTGGTGCCGCCGATGGCGACGAGGTTCGCCGGCGCGTTCCGGGGCGTGACGGCGACCTCGGCGGAGTCGGGACTGACGCCCGCGCTGTTGAACGCGGCCACGACGTAATAATAAGTCGTGTCATTGACGACGGCCAAATCCGCGTAGCTCGCGCCGGTGCCGTTGGTCGCGATGGGGTCATACGGTCCGCCGGGCGTGAGCGAGCGTTTGATGAAATTGCCCGAGGCAAAGAGGGCGGGGGACCAGTTCAATTGCACCTGCCCGCTCAGGGCGATGCCGGTGAGGTTCGTGGGCGCGTTCGGCGGATTGGGCAGGTTGCCGTTATTGATCGCGATCGTGACCGCGCGCAGGAACATGTTTTCGCCGTCGGCGGTCAGGTTTTCGCCGCCCGCCGTCGGCACGGTGCCGCCCACGGCCTCGCGCAGTCCGGCGGAGAATTGCATCCGATAGCCGCCGAGACGGTCCGCGTTGGTGCGCACGATGGTGTTCGCGGGCCAGTCGGAGATGGTCTGCCAGGCGGTCGGGGTCGAGCCGGCGATGCGCGTGCCGCCCGCCACGGGGCCTTCGGTGATCTGGCTGGTGTTTTGTCCGCCCGCCTCGTCATAGACATTCACGGTGTTGGTGCCGCTCATGGCCACGCCGCTGAAGATGTAGGCGGTCTTCGGGTCCGCCAGATTGTAGGCCGACAGCGCGGTGGGGACGCCGTTGGGCAGGGTGCTGCCGGAGTACCAGCCCAGGCGGATCGTGCGCGTAAGATAGGCGTTGATGGACAGGAGCGGCTTGAAGATGTTCGAGTTCCAGCCGCGCACCTGCGGCACTTGAAATGCGCCGCTGCCCACCGAGCGCCCGAGGATGATCAGGTCGTTGGTGTTCAACGCCACGAGTTCCGCAGGCGTGAGCGCCGTGTTCTGGCTGTCCGGCGGATTGAACCGGATGACTGAGTGCCCCGCATTTGTCAGCAACGTGTACCAGCCGTCCTCGGCGAAGACGGTGCCGCCCAGCGCGGAAAATCCCGCCGCGCTGTTGTCCGTGACCCACACGATGTTCGCCGCGCGGGTGAGCACGGCCCCGCCGAGCGCGGTGCCGAGCACGAGCGCCAGCAGGGCGCGGGTGAGCAGCAGTTGAAACCAACGGAGGGAACCGTTCGGTGAGGAGAGACAGTTTTTCTTCATAGTGTTTGGGTACGCGTGATCGCTGTTTGAGTCTTGGGCTTGGTGCGACACTAGTCTGCGGCCATGAATGAGCAAAGAGGAGCGCAACGGTAGCAGTAACAAGACGACAGCCTGCGGGCGGCGCCATCCCAACCGGCGCGAAAGTGCGCGTCTGGCAAAGTCGCCGGAAAATTCGCGCACTCCGGTGCCGCCGGGCGGTGCCATCCAGACGAATGGGCCGACAGGTTTTTCGAAACACGCCGGTTGGCAGCCGGCGTTCCCAAGTGCTCGCCTCCGCTTTCAACCATCGCGTCGAGATCCGCACCGGCCCATGAAACCACTTTACCTTTTTTCTTCGCGCGCTAGTCTGCCGCCACAGACAAACAACTTATGCGAATCGCCAAAACACTCGCGCTGGTTGCCGCCGTGGCCCTCACGGCCGGCTGCGCCGGGCCGGAAAAGAAACTCGGTCGCGGCCTGATGAACGTCACGGAATTCGCCCGCCTGGGGGAAATTCGCCGTTCCATGGAGCAGACCCACCTCTGGGAAAACACCGACTCGGCCTACACGACCGGCCTGATTCGCGGCGTGCATCGCTCGCTCGCTCGTACCGCCATCGGCGTCTATGAGATCGCCACCTTCCCGTTCCCCGGCTACGGTCCGATTGGCGTGGGCAAAGATCCCATTTACCCCGACGCGAACATGCGCAACCGCAGCTTCCCGTTCGGCGGCATGTCACTCAGCGAATACCCGACGTATCCCGACAGCTACAAACCGGGCGTCGTCAGCGACTCGATTTTCTCGACCGACACTTCCCTCGGTTTCAGCGGCGGCGATGTGGCCCCGTTCATTCCGGGCAGCCGTTTCCGCATTTTCGACAACTGAGTTGAAACACTTTTTCATGCGCCCGCATCGCTCCGGTGTGGGCGCATTTTTCATTTCGCGACCGTGACCAAACAGTCCCCCTGCAAAGTCAACCTGCTGCTGAACATTCTCGGCAAACGTGCCGACGGCTTTCACGAACTGGAAACCGTGATGCAACCCGTCGCGCTCTGCGACGAACTCCATTTCGAGAAAATCAACGGCGGCATCGTGCTCACTTGCAACGAACCGACGCTGCCGGTTGATGCCAGCAATCTCGCCTGCCGTGCGG
>JANNGC010000659.1:0-12273 GCA_031380445.1 Pedosphaera sp. | reverse complement strand
CTTTCCTCTCAACCTCGACATCCGCACCCCCAAGAACTTCGATCCCGCGCGAAAACAGCGTGACGCGCTCGTCGGCGGAGACGGTCTGCGGGAGGAGATTGCGCCAGCGGTATTTCGCCAGCTCGCCGGTGAAGAAGCTGCGCTTGCCACCGAGCTTCACGGATTCTTCGTCGAGGTCGTCCATGAATTTGTAAATCAGCGCGAGGGTGATGAGTTCGACCTGATTGGACGGCTGCGGGAGTTTGCCGACGAGGACATCGCGGCAGGCGTCGATGCGGCGCTTGGTTTCGGAGTTAAGCATTAGAGATTGGTGGCTGGTTTCTGCTCCATCAGCTTTCGATGAGGCGGCGGTGGTCTTTTTGGGATGGAGCGAACCAGATCATCGGGGTGATGATGATGGAAGGTGCGCCGGGTGGCGAGCGGCTTTTGTCTCGCTCACTCGGCCGGGGCGCGCTCAAGGTTGCGGCACGAGAATGAATCCCGTCGCCAGGTCGCCCAGCAGTTGCGTGCGCCGTCCGCGGTGTAGCCAGTGCCGTAGCCGATGAGCGCGCAATAGAACGCGTCGGTTTGGTCCTCAATGTTTTTCGTCCACGGCGTGCCCAGCAGGCGGGAGAGTTCAGCGCTCACTTCCAGCGCGGGAAAATGGGCGGTCAGGCATCCATGGCGATGAACGCTCGCGCACCGTCGAGGTGTTCCTCGGGAAACGCCAGCAATCCGGACTCAGCGCGATACGACGAGCAGGGCGAGCGCGATCATCCCGCGGGCCGACCAGGCCACCGTGCGCGCCCAGTTGGTTCTGACCAAGCGGCGATGAGTGGCGTCATCGAAACTTTGCTCCAACCGGCGATGCGCGGGCACCTGCCAGAGCCAGGTGCTGAGCCAGATGACCATCAGCAGGACGAACCCGCTCCAGGCAAGCACGCCGCCCAACCGCCAGACCAGAGCGACGGCGCTCAGGAGTTCGACCAACATCGGGACCGCCAGCACGTAACCAGTTCGTCGCGTGTTCTGCCGCTCGTATTCTGCGAACCCCGCCGCGCCGACTCGATGGAACAACGGGTAGTGAACGATCTGCACGAACCAGATCACGCCGACCATGAAGAGCGTCACCACCCCATGAACGAGCAGGAGCCAATCGTTGAAGGAGGCAAGATTCATGACGGGTGAGTGAGAAGCGGGGCAGCGGCGGCAAGGCGAGAGACCGAGGCGCTCTCGCCAAGGCGCTCGTGAGAAAAGTTCTCCACCGCCGCCCTGTTCCGTGCCAATGCGTGCATCACGCCCGCCATGTTTCACTCAATTCCGCCGGGACGCAAACTCGGGCGCAGCGCGGACGCCGCCGCCTTGATGATTTGTTCCCGTCCGATCTTTGGTCTATGACTTCCTCGTGATGACGGCCACTCCAAGTTTCCCCACCGAGTCGCAACGACTCGCGGCCCGGATGCGTCCCACCGGGCAGCCGGTGATGTTCCAGTCGTGGAGCGATCTGCTGTTTCTGCACTGGGAGTATTCCGTCGCGGCGATTCAGGCGACGCTGCCGGACGGGTTGTTTGTGGATACGTTTGGCGGCAAGGCTTATCTCGGCATCGTCCCGTTCTTCATGCGGAACATTCGTCCGCGCTTCCTGCCCGCTGTGCCCGGCATCTCGAACTTCATGGAGATGAATCTGCGCACTTACGTCCATGATCGGGCGGGCGTGCCCGGCGTTTGGTTCTACTCGCTGGATGCGAACCAGTGGCTTGCGGTGAAGATGGCCCGGCAGTTTTTCCATCTGCCCTACGAACATGCGGAAATGAATTCGAGCCGCTCGCCGGAAGGCCGTATCCGCTACGAATCGCTGCGCACCAGCCAGCGAGCAAACGGCGCGAGTTGTCTTTTTGAATACGCCCCCGGCGCGGATCTGCCCCAGCCTGCGGCCGGCTCGCTGGAGTTCTTCCTCATCGAGCGTTACCGCCTTTTTTCCAGCGCGCCCGACGGTCTCCGGTGCGGCGCGGTTTTCCATCCGCCGTATCCTCTCTGCCGCGCCGAGGTGACGGCGTGGGATGAAAATTTACTTTCGCTCAATGGCTTTTCGCCCACTGGCCGCCCACCGGATCACATCGTCATGTCGCGCGGCGTGGATGTGACCGTCTTTCCGCTGGAACGAGGATGACTTTCCTGCACATGGAGGATGCCATTAACGGAACACGGGGAATTCACTGCTCCACCGGCGGACGCGGGCGACGTGGAGGTTGACCACCAGGTGCGCCGCCACCGTCCCGCGGCGCGGGCCGAAGCTCCTCCGCCGTCAATCGTCCATCGCCGTTGCGATCCAGTTTGCGCAGCAAGGCCGGGGCATTTTCCAACTCCCACTCATCAATGGTGCCGTCGCCGTTCGCGTCGAGCGCGCTCATCACGGGCGGCATGGGCAGGCGCTGGCCCGGCCCCTGCCCTGGCGGAACATTTTGCCGGCGCCCCTCACGCGGCGGGCCGGTCACGGCGAGCAGCCAGCCGCCGTCTTTCAATTTCACCGCGCCCGGATCGGCGCCCGTCACCGACGGGAAATCTTCATCGACGATCCACGCCGCGCCGTTCGTGCTCGTGGCCGTCCACACGCCGCCGGGACCGCCGGTGCCGAAGAAGCGCATTGCGCCACCGTCAGATTGCGCGTTGCCGAGCCAGCGGAGCGAACTGTCGAGTTGCACGTCGGGCTGGCGCGTGAAGTTCAATCCATCTTTGCTCGTCGCGTGATAGCCGGTGCCGCCACGCGGCTGATCGGCAGGATCGCGGCGGGCCACGCCGGGATTGTTCCCCGCGCCATTGTCCGGCGCGAAGAGATGAAACACGCCGCCGTGCAGCGCCGCCGCGCAATCAATCACCGGCCGCCCTTCGATTCCAAAACGCACGCCCGGCTCAAATACGAAGTCCACGCAGTTGCTCGACACCGCTGAATAAATCGCGGGCCGATCCTCGTTGAGCTGCCGGCCCTTGAGCGAGGTGAAGTAGAGACGCACGCGCCCATCGGGCCACGGCACCAGCGTCGGGTCGAAGGGGAAGCGCATTCCATCCGGCAATCCTTCCAGACGGATCACTTCGGCGTCCGTCCAACTGCGGCCTTCGTCGGAAGAAAAATGCACGGCCACCTTGTCGAAGTCCGCGTCGTTGTCGGCGGGGAAGTGTTGATGCGCGGCGGCGAGCCGTCCGTCCTTCAACCGCGCGACCGTGGGCACACCCGCGCGCGGGAACGTGGCGAGTTTCTCCACGTTGCCACCGGTGTCGGTGCGATACACGAGCACGTCGTTGTCCCACGGGCCCGGGCGCTGACGGTTCGGCTGGCCCTGCGGATTGAACGGCGGCGGCTCGTTCTGCGCGTGGAGGAACTGGCCACAGAGAACGCAGAGAAGCACGGCGACGGCAAGGCGTTGACGCGCCCGCGAAGTGGGTTGTTGGCTCATGGTGCGGTGAGCCTAGCGCAAGGCCGCGCGCGGCGCAGCGACGAAATTGGCTGCCGAGTTTCTTGTGTCGCGCGCACTCCGCCGGTTCGCTACGGCTTGATGAGCCGGAAGTAGCGCATGTTGGGCGAGGCCGGAATCGTCGCGCCATTCGTGTAGTTCAAGGGCGCGTTGCTCCAGAGGATCGGCACCAGCGTCAGCGCCGTGACTTGCTGGACGATGAAGCCCGGCGTGTTGGGCGCCCACGCGATCTTCGCGGTGCCGTTGAACAGGTTCGTCAGGTAGAGCGTGGGCGCACCGGGCGTTTGCACCGGCACGAACGCGCCCCAGAACCCGCCGGTGATCGAAAAATTTCCACCGCTCATCACGCCCGCGTCCGGTTGTCCGATGGTGCCGCTCACCGCATACACACCGCCCGTGCTGGTGCCGCCGCCGTCGTCCACGGTGAACCAGTCGATGGTGTAGCTCTGCGCGGACACGCCGGCGGCCAGGGACAGGAGCGTCGCGAGAATTCCCAATGACGAATGACGCATGACGAAACGCGTCCAGTTCATCGGCCGCCTCCGTTCCGGTTCAGGAGAAGCCGCTCCAGTTTCTCCAACCGCGCCTTCAGCTCCGCGTTCTCGGCGCGGAGAGTTTGCCGTTCGATTTCTGCTTTCTGTTTTTCACTTTCAACTTTTTGGTTCAACCCCTGGATGGCTGCGAGTGCCACGCCGTCGGCGTCCACCGTCGCGATGTGCCGCTCGTCCGTGCCGAGGCCGAAGGCGGCGTGGAAATCCTGGGCCATCGGGCCGAGGTGCGGCGTGGCCTCGTCGCCCTTGAAATTCCAGCGCGTGATGCGCAGCGCGGAAACTTTTTCCAACACTTCGCGCGGACTGACGCCGGTGAAGTTCTCCTTCAAGTTGCGGTCGCTCGGCGGATTGAACGAGGTGGCGGTGACGGTGCCGTTGACGTGCAGTGCGCTCGCCGGATTGGTCAGGCCGATGCCGACGTTGTTGCCCACGGGATTCAAGATCAGCGAACCGCCGTAGCTCTGAATCCATTTGTAACTGTTGGTCGCATGGAGGCCGAGGGCCAGCGCGTTGTCGATTCCGTTCATGCCATTGGGTGCCACGCCAGCAGGGGCGCGCAGCGTCAAGGCTCCGGCGAGATTCGTCGCGCCGAGGCCCACGCCGCCGCCCGCGCGGATGAGGAATCGATCCCCGCCGGTGGAGGCGAAATCCAAGTCCTGCGAATCGGCCCAGACGAAGGCCCCTTGATGATCGGCCTTGGCGCGACGGCCCGCCGCAAAACTATACGCGCCATCGGCCCGGTTGAGCGTCCCGCCGGGCACCGTCGCGAAGGAGCCGCGGTTGGTGTTCTCCAGGCCGCCGCCCACCGTCGCGAACAGGCCGCTGTTGTAGTTCTGCCGTCCGCCGCTGATCGTCGCGGCGAGATTGCTGCTAGTGTTGCGATAACCCCCGCCGACGGTGGTGTAAGCCTCGGTGCTGATATTCTCCTCCCCGCCCGCCACCACAGACCGGGCCCCGCTGCTGACATTCTGAAAGCCTCCGCCCACCGTGGCGGCATCACCGCCGCTGGTATTCTGGGCCCCGCCAGCCACGGTGGCGGAGACATTGGTGCTCCGGTTGAAGACGCCGCCGCCAATCGTCGCAAAATTGCCACTGCTCAAGTTCAGAGAACCACCGGAGGTCGTGGCGGCATCACCGCTGCTGGTGTTGAAACGTCCGCCGCCCACCGTCGCAGAATTCGTGCCGCTGGTATTGCTGTCGCCGCCACCGATGACCGCGCTCACGGCGTTCGAGCCGATGGTGTTGTGAATGCCTCCAGCGATGACGCTGTAATCGGAATCCTGACCGACCGTGTGCTCCCGCCCGCCCGCCACCGTCGAACTCCGAGCGCCCCTGCGAATCGTATTGTTGAAGCCTCCGCTGATAGTGGAATAAGCTGCGGACAGCTCAATGGAGTTGGTGTCGCCGCCCGCAATGGTGGTGAACGGAGAAGCGAGTCCGATCAGATGATTCCGCCCGCCCCCGATCAGCGCATACGCGGCGAAAGCGTTGATGACATTGTTGGAGCCGCCGCCAATCCGTGCATGGTCCGCGCTCGTCCCGATGACGTTGAAATGTCCGCCGCCAATCGCACTGTGGCTGGCGGTGAGGAAAATTTGATTCCGCTCCCCGCCCGCGATGGTCGAATGATCGGAACTGGCGCCGATATTGAGCATGGAGCCGCCGCCAATGGTTGCGCCCACGACACCGGCGCTCACGAAGTTGTTGGGTGAACCCCCGATGACATTCGGCACGCCCAAAGCCGTCGGCTCCAGCCGCAGCGCGCGGGTGCCGTTGACTTTGATTTCCAAGGGCTGGTTGTCCCGCGTGCCGAGGAAGTCCGCGCCGGGCGTCGTGCCGAGATTCCCCGCCACTTGCCACACTTGATTCGTGCGCGCCACGCTCGTGGCCAGCCGCGCGTCCGGCACGGTGCCGCTCGCGAGGTTGTTCGCGTTCAACGAAGTCAGCCCCGCGCCACTGCCGCTGAAGCTGTTGCCCGCGTTGTTCAGCGTCACCACGCTGGAATAAGTTCCCGCTAACGACGCCGCCGGCACCAGCCCGGTGATGTTGCTGGCCGTGATCGCGTACGGCGTCGCGGTGAGGCGCTGGCGTGGCGCGAGCGTGGTGAACGCGCCGCCGCCGTTCGTCCGCACGGTAATTTCCAACCAGCGCCCCGCGCCGGGAAACTGGTTGCCGAAATCCAGCGTCGCGGTGAACAGCCCGTTGGTCACGGGCGTGAGCGGAAGCGAGACCGGCGTGCCGACCTGCCCTGCACCGCTGGCCACGTTGAAGAGCGTGAAGGTGAGGTCAAACACTCCGGTGGCGGCAGTCGCGTCGCTGTTCAGCCGGCCTTGGTAGGTGAAGGCCGAGCCTTGCGCCCGCGCCATCCCGGGCAGCGCCAGCAGCGTGAACAACAGCAGGGAGAGACGAAGGTTTGTTTTCATAAAACTTTGGGCCACCGGGTTAATCACGAAGGAACGCCGCCGCGCCTCACGGCAGGGCCGCGGCGGGCGTTGGGGTCAGCTATTTTTACGGCACCACCGTCACGTTGAAAGTGTTGTGAAACTCGAACCCGGCGAACACGGGCGGCGCGGCGGCGAATTTCACGTCGAGCTTGATGACGTGCGTGCCGGGCGACAGGCCCTTGTGGATGACGCTGATCCCCTGCTCGTAGATGATGGCGTTGATGGGCGCGGCCTCGTAGGGAATCGGCGGCTCGAAGTTGAACTGCGTCAGGAAATCGAGCGCGTCCTTCTCGCCGAGCACGGTGCGTCCATCAATCTGAAGTTTGAGCTGCTTCAGATGCTTCTTGAACACGGACTCAGTCAGCACGGGATCGGACGGGGTGCCGTCGCTGTAGCTCGTGCCGAAGAGGGCGAGCAAGGGCAGGAAGAACGGCTGCCCGGCCTTGAGCGTCACGTTGATGCTGGCGGTGGTGCTCGCGGAATTGTCCGGGAGCGGCACCAGGGCCACGCCTCCGACCACGGCGTTGCCGTTCGCATCGGGAGGCAGCACGACGCTGCCGAAGGCACTGCGCCAGTAGATGTCGCCCAGCACGTTCAGGGTGACTGGTGAACCGGTGAGCCTTTCGGAATCGGAGTTACCAGCCAGGCCGGAAGCCGGGCCGCCCGCGAGCAAGGTGGTGGTCAGGAGCAACGCGGCCAAGAATTGGCGCGCGCGGAGTGTTTGGTGTTTCATAGTTTTTCTTTCACTGATTTGGGCGCATCGCGCCCGGTTGTTTGTTGGTTGTTGTTTGTGGTGCGGTCAGGGATGGCGCGCTCACGGCTGCGGCAGCCGCAGGCGGAAGAATTGTTGCGGCAAGTTCGTGGTGATGACGAGGTAGGGGCTGGCGGCGTTGGTCACGGTACGCCACGGGCCGGTCACGTCGGTGGCTTCCTCGACGGCATTGGTGTTGGCCCAGGTGAGCCAGAGGCCGTTGGAGGCGTGGTTCAGTTGCACCCGTTCGCTCGGCACGAACAAGTCCTCGCTGGCGGACTGCAAACTGGCCTGGCCGGTGGCCGCGTTGTAGGTGCCGGTGTAATTGCCGCGCACGGTCACGCCATCAGGAATCAAGTTGTTGGTGATGGTCGCGGTGGCGGTGACTTCGTAATGCCCGTTCGTCAGGTAGAGGAATCCGCTGCTCTGCTCGGGCGGGCCGAAGGTCAGCACGTTCGGGCCGGACGCCAGGCCGGAGGGCAGCGTGAAGGACGGCGCAGTGAAGGTGCCGCTCTCGACGCGGAGGGTCACGCGGTTGGTGTCGCCCGGAATGGGCAGCGTGGAGATGCTGAAGCTGCCGGCGAAATTGCTCAGGGTCACGGAACCGCCGCCGAGGTGAGCGGGGATTTGGGTCGTCACGGTGTTGGCCGGATCGGGTCCGACGACGAAGGTCGCGTTGGGCGACAGGCTCTTCCGGCCCTTCCCTCCCGACAGCGGGCTGGGGCCTCCGAGCTGGTTGAGGAGGTTAATGATGGTTCCTTCGGGGGTGCTTTCGAAGAGGTCGCCGTCGGTGCCGAAGACCCGGTACTCAATGACCGGTCGGGCCGGATCATCGCAGACGACGCGCAGGATTTGGTCGAGGTTTTCCCCAAAAATAGCGGTGCCGGTGTTATTCCAACAGATGTCCACGCGGTGCGTGAAACCGGCGGACGGGCCGGCTGGATACACCAGAGGAAACCCCACGGAGCAGTCGCCAAAGGGAGGATTAAAACACGTAGTAGGCGGGCAATTGATCGGGGTCACATGAATCACCGCATTGGCCGGATTCGTCACGAAGCTGATGGAGGAAATTTGCAACGGGGCCGGACCGGCCTTGCCAAAATACAGGCTCAAGGAGCGGGAGGTGGTTCCCGGAACCAGGCCCAGATCCAACCTGCTGCCCGGAGCAGGCAGGGACGTGTAGCCCGACACCGGAGCGAGCGTGAAAGTGAAAACATACGCCGCCCCCGCCTGCGAGAGGCTGTTGTTGCTCTGGTTGCCGTTCACGCCGGTGGCGTTGCTGCTTTCGTTGGGCGCACCGGCCACCGCCGTGCCGCCGGAAATCCCCACCGAAGTGCCGAAGGCGTCCCCGCTCCCGAGTTCGTAAAACCCGCCGTCGGGGAACTGGGCTTTGAGGTAGGCTTGCTGGCTCCAGTTCACCCCGAGGCGGAGGTAGAGATACGCCGCACCGGAGTTGAAGGTGGTGTTGTTCGCCTCGAGTCCGTTGCTGTCCTCACCGCGCGCCCCGACCACCACGCGGTCGCCGTCCACCGCCACGGCGTCACCGAAGCGATCTCCGGCTCCCGTGTTGGAGGCTTTCAAGTAGGCCTGCTGGCTCCATGTCGTTCCATTGCGGACGAAGACATAGGCCGCGCCGGAGGAGGACGCATCCTCCAGGAACGGATCGCCGTTCGAGCCGACGGTCGAGCTGTCTTCCTGGGGCGCCCCGACGAGGATCGTGTTCCCGGACACGGCCACGGCGGTGCCGAAGAAGTCACCGGCCCCGGTGTTGGCGGGCTTGAGGTAGGACTGTTGCGTCCAGGTCGCGCCGGTGCGGAAGAAAACGTAGGCCGCGCCGGACAAGGCACTGCTGTTGTCCGCCTCGTTGCCATTCACCGTCGTGGCGTTGCTGGACTCGCGGTGTGCTCCGACCACGACCGTGTCGCCCGACACGCCGACGGCCAGGCCAAATTCATCGCCCGCCCCGGCGTTGGAAGCTTTGAGATAAGCCTGTTGACTCCAAGTCACCCCGCTGCGGACGAAGACGTAAGCGGCCCCGGATGAAACACTGTTGTAAGGCGACTGACTGCCGCCCACCCCGAGGCCACCACTGGATTCAGACCAGGCACCGATGACAATCGTGTCGCCCGACACGGACACCGTCGCGCCAAAGTCGCCGCCGTCGTTGGAAGGCCGCAGCCGCGCCTGCTCGGTCCAGGTCGCCCCGTTGCGCACGAAGACGTAGGCTGCACCGAGTTTGCCGTCCGCGACGCCAGGCGCTCCGACCACCACGGTGTTGCCATCAATGGCCACCGCATGGCCGAATCTGAAACCGGCCGCCGAGTCGGAGGCTTTCAGATAAGCCTGCTGCGCCCAGTTCGTGCCGGTGCGGACGTAGAGGTAAGCCGCGCCGGATGTGAACGCCGAATTGTTGTTCTGATTGCCGTTCACGCCGGTGGCGTTGCTGCTCTCGTTCTCCGCGGCGACGATCATCGTGTCGCCCGAGATGGCGACGACCGTGCCGAAGCGATCAAAATCTCCGGGGTTCGAGGCCTTCACGTAGGCTTGCTGGGCGAGCGCGCCGAAACTCTGCGGAACGGCCAGACCGATGGCGCAGACGACGAGCGCGGCGAGGAGAAAAGTTTGGCGGGCGGGGCGGTGGAACCGGATGTGAAGTGTCGGCATAAATTTTTTCATAATTGTCCCCGCGAGGGGCGGCACTGTTTGCAAAGGGAAATCCGGCGCAGGGTGACGCGCCGATTTCTAAACGCAGTTTGCCCGGCCCGACCTGAAACGAGGATTAAGCCAACCTGAAATCCATTTAAGAAATGGTCTAAAAACTCGCCGGCACGACGTGGCCGTCGGTCCCGGAGTGCGCCCGTCCTCGGGCGCAGCAACGTGCGAGAGTCTGGAGACTTGGATTCTTTCCGACGCGCCCGGAGACTGGGCGTTGGTGCGCCCGCGGCCGGGCGCACTCCGCCGGTGCATCGTCAGATCTGTGCTACGACAGAACGCCCGCGCGCGGCAGTTCCACGGTGAACGTGCTGCCGACGCCGATCTCGCTCTGCACCGACACCGTGCCGCCCAACGCCTCGACCAGCGTCTTGTCGATGGCGCGCCCGAGTCCCGGGCCGCCGTCGGGGCGGCGGGGCGCCAAGTGCGACTGGAATTTTCCGCCGACGAAAATGCGGAGAGCGCAATGGTGAACGGAGATGCCATCGCGCTGGAGCGAATCATCCGCAACCTCGTGGAGAACGCCGTCAAACATTCCCCATCCGACCACGCCGTGCGCGTGACGCTCGCGGCCACGGCGGAGCGGATTCAATTCTCCGTCACGGATCGCGGCATCGGCATTCCGCCGGAACATCTGCCGAAACTCTTCGACCGCTTCTACCGAGTGGATGCCGCACGTCGCCGCACCGAGGGCGGCGCAGGCCTCGGCCTCGCCATCGTCAAGACGCTCGTCGAGGCGCTGGGCGGTACGGTTTCGGTGCAAAGCGAGATCGGCGTTGGCAGTACGTTCACCGTGGAACTGCCGCGCGCCGCCGCGCTTCCTTAAATGGATTTCAGGTTGGTTTAATCCTCGTTTCAGGTCGGAAAGGATACGTTAGTCGGGTGAAACGACGTATCTTCTTCTCCATTTTTGCGCGGCCAGACCACTCCATCGCTCCGACTAAACGAACGACTCGCCATCGGGCGTGCTTCAGCGCGATTGGTTTCCTGCTCTTGATGCTGTCCACGCCGCTTCATGCCGCACTGATCAGCTACGAGGGCTTCTCGTACACCGCCGGCACGCCGTTGAACAACCAAGCGGGCGGCGTCGGATGGCAGTCCGGTTTTGGGTGGATCGGCGGTGGCGGTGCCTTGATTGCTGCGCCGGGCCGGACCTTTCCGGGCCTGGCGACGGGAGGGAACAGTGTGATGTCGTTTGGCAACGGCTCGTTGATCCGCGCTTTCATCACCACCGGCTACACGGCGCTCCGCACCAGCGGACGTTTCGGTCTCGATGGCACCGAAGTGTGGCTGTCCGTTCTCGCCCGTCGTGAAACAAATTTCTTCGCCGCTGACTACGGCGGTGTGTCGTTGATGGATGGCAACTTTCAGGAACTGTTCATCGGCTGCACTTCGGGAGGCTCGCATTGGAGCATGCAATTGCCCGACCTGGGCGCGGCTCCCGGCAACATCACAACAGCCGCCAACGCGCCAGTCGTCACCGGCGAAACCACGCTGCTCGTGGTGCGGCTCCAGTTCGGAGTCAACGGCACGCAGGACCGCGTGGATCTTTTCGTGAACCCGTCGCCGGGCATTGCACCCACCACGCCGGATGCCACCCGCACGGGCGCAGATATTCGCTTCGACCGGCTGCGCGTGCAGTGCGGTTCCAGCGCGGTGGCGGGGATGAGCTTCGACGAAATCCGTTTTGGCGAAACCTTCACGGATGTCGTGCCCACCATTCCCGATCCAGATGTTGCGTGGCTGCGGGTCGGTTCGCAGCGCGTGACCGCTGGCGCGGAACTCACACTGCCGCTCCACTACGCCTGGCCCGCAGGCGATCCAGCCACGCTTCAACTCGCCATCACGACAGCGGACGCGACGCTGATGCCGACGGATCGCATCGTGGTGACCGGCATCGGGGTCAATCGACGGGTCACGTTCCGTCCGCTGGCCGGACCCGGCGGAACCGCCGTCATCACGGCTACGGTCACGCCGTCCGTTGGCCCGGCGGTCAGCGCGAGCTTCGATCTGATCATTGGCGCGACTCCGCCGGAAGGACTGCTGGCCTACGATGGGTTCGTTTATCAGTTGAACGCCTCGCTGCCGGGACAAACTGGCGGCAGTGGTTTTGCCGGACCCTGGCTGGCGGGCGTGGATGCGGGCATTCCCAGTTCACGATTTCAGGCGGCCACTCCCACGCTCACGTTTCCCGGACTGGCCGACAGCGGCGCGCGACTCCGAGTGGTGTCAGGCGGAACGCAAGGAGCGCGGCGGCGCACGACGGAGCCGTTGGGCGAGGATGGCACCGTGCGTTACCTGAGCGTGCTGGTGCGGCCAGATGCCACACCGGCGGCAACTGCTTATTTCGGCCTGCACCTGCTGGG
>JANNGC010000628.1:0-2530 GCA_031380445.1 Pedosphaera sp. | reverse complement strand
TGAAAAATCCATCGTCGCTCCTCGAAACCAAGCGCCAGCCCTATCTGGCCCGCTACAACATGCACCGTCATCCGCGCCTGACGCCGGCGGTCTATCAAGTGTCAGTCAACGGCCCTTACGACTCGAAGTCGCCTGGAGATTCGCCGAGCCGCCAGCGAATTTTCGTGAGTCGGCCCACGAAGCCAGTCGAGGAAGACGCCTGCGCCGAGAAGATTCTCTCCACGCTCACGCGCCGCGCTTACCGACGGCCCATCACCAGCGTGGACCTGCAAAAACCGATGGAGTTCTATCGTCGCGCGAGGGCCGAAGTGGGTTTCGAGGCCGGCATCGAAGCAGCGCTCAATGCCGTGCTCGTCAATCCGGAGTTCCTCTTCCGCATCGAGCGCGATCCCGACGGCGTCGCGCCCGGTGCGGCGTATCGCGTCAGCGATCTGGTGCTCGCGTCACGCCTCTCGTTCTTTCTCTGGAGCAGCATTCCTGACGATGAACTGCTCGCGACCGCCGAGCGCGGCGAGTTGCACAAGCCCAAGGCGCTGGAGAAACAAGTGCGCCGGATGCTCGCGGACAAACGTGCCGAGAATTTCGCCAGCAACTTCGCCGGGCAATGGCTTCATCTGCGCAATCTCGAATCCTTCACGCCCGACCTCCGGCTCTTCCCCGACTTCGACGACAACTTGCGCCAATCCTTCCGCCGCGAAACCGAGTTGCACTTCGAGACGATGCTGCGTGAAGACCGCAGCGTGCTGGACTTGTTGCGCGCGGATCACACGTTTCTGAACGAGCGGCTCGCGAAGCACTACGGAATTCCCAACGTGTATGGCAGCCAGTTCCGTCGCGTCGCCTTGGACAAGAACAGCGAGCGCGGTGGATTGCTTCGTCAGGGCAGCGTGCTCACCGTCACGTCCTACGCTACACGCACCTCGCCGGTGCTGCGCGGTAACTGGATTCTCGGAAATCTTCTTGGCACGCCGCCGCCACCGCCGCCCGCCAACGTGCCCGCGATCAAAGAGAACAGCGTGTCCGACTCGTTGCCCATGCGCGCGCGCCTCGCCGAGCATCGCGCGAACGCCGCCTGCGCGAGCTGTCACAACCTGATGGACCCGATCGGCTTCGCGCTGGAAAACTTCGACGCCACCGGTCGCTGGCGCACGCTGGAGGACGGCCTGCCCATCGACGTGACGGGCGGCCTGCCCGACGGCAGCAAGTTTGCCGGCGTGGCCGGACTCGAAGCGGGATTGCTCAAACATCCCGACCAGTTCGTCAGCACGCTGACCGAGAAGTTGCTCATCTTCGCGCTCGGTCGCGGCGTGGTATCGTTCGACGCACCCGCCGTCCGAAAGATTGTTCGCGAGGCGCAGGCGAATGAGTATCGCTTCTCGTCCGTCATACTTGGAGTCGTCAACAGCACCCCGTTCACCATGAGAAAAGCCCTGTCGGTTGATCAGTGACCGGGCCACTCGTGGACTCCGCGCAGAAGGCAACGCTAAAACAAAGCGTGGGGAAGCATATCACCTGTGGCACATCGTTCTGTAACAACCGGTCACCAATCCTTATTCTCTCCAGTGAAACAACGTGTCGGAAACGAAAGAGACTCCAGACGCGCAGCGGCAGCCCGTGTTCGTGACCACTCGCTGGTCGGTGGTGCTGGCGGCGCAGGACAAGGCGTCGCCGGATTCGGCGGCGGCGCTGGAGGCGCTTTGTCGCGCCTACTGGTATCCGCTCTACGCCTACGTGCGCGGGTCGGGGCGTTCGCCGCATGATGCGCAAGATTTGACGCAGGAGTTTTTTGCACGGCTGCTCGCGCAGGACTGGCTGCGAGTGGTGCTGCCAGAGAAAGGGCGGTTTCGCACCTTCTGGCTCGTGACCATGAAGCGGTTCCTGACGAACGAGTGGCACCGCGACATGCGGCAGAAGCGAGGTGCTGGCCAACAACCGCTTTCCTTGGACACCACCGAGGCCGAACACCGCTTCGCCGCCGAACCGCTGAGGCATTCAATTCGGCCGCTGCCAATCGGAGGTCCACGTTGTTTCACCGCCCGTCGCGATTCTCTTTCCCCGTTCATCACACCTTGAAGTAATCCTGTCACCGGTAGGCGGGTCGGCGCATCGTAGAGATGACAACTTGAATCTTGAACGATGAACCGCTTGCAAAATGGGAACGAAAGTGTCGCCGCCGACCGACTGAAATCGGGGCGGGCTGGGGCCTCGTCGGACGCGGAACTGGTCCACGCGGCGCGGCGCGGGGACAAACGGGCGTTCGTCGAAATCGTGGCGCGGCATCAGGCGATGGTGTGCGGCATCGCGCTGGGCATTCTCGGCGACTTTGCCGCGAGCGAGGACGCGGGGCAGGAGGCGTTCTTGACGGCGTGGCGGAAGATCCATGAGTTGCGCGAGCCGGAGCGATTGCGCCAATGGCTGGGTCAAATCGCGCGCAACGCGGCACTCGGTCATCTCCGGCGCAGGCGCGGGCATGACACTCTGGAGAGCGCGCTGGATTTGGCGGACGAGCTGCCGACGCCGGATCGGGTGT
>JANNGC010000599.1:0-3101 GCA_031380445.1 Pedosphaera sp. | reverse complement strand
TGGCGGATGACTCGCTGAAACGCACCAGACATTCCCGGCACAGGCACGCGCGATCCGGATGCGCCTCGGCCAGTTGCCGCTGCACTTCGGCGGGAATGGTGAACGCCTCGCACCAGCACGGCCCCTTGTAGGCGCAGCCGTCGGCGACGCGGCACGCGTTCTCCTTTCCGCACGACGGACAGAGTTGTTCAGGCGATGACATCGGACGCACGAAGTTTCCAAACCGATTCATGGCCGCGCGAGCTTTTGTTCCATCGCGTAGCGATGCCACGACGGTAGCCGTGGACTTCAGTCCACGGTTCGCTGTCGCCAATGCCCCAAGTCGCGTAGCGACGCCTGAACGCCTATGACGTGCCGAGCACGTTCAACCGTCGCTCCGCGACGGAACCTTCGGCGATGCCGCGAACCGTGGGCTAAAACCCACGGCTACCGTCATCCAGTCGCTCCGCGACTCCAAAAAAAAGGCCGGAACGATCCTCCGTCCCGGCCGTGTCATGTCTCGGGAAGCGTGAAACAGATTGGGTCTCGCGGGGACGCTCGCCCTCCTAAGATGGTAAAAGTATGAACCTTTTCTCCACCGCGTTGTCTCATCCCCATGCGCATTCCAAAACTGTTGCCGCGGGCCGCCCGATATTTGTGGCGGGAATGGATTAAGCCCATCGGGCTGGTGGCCATCATCATCTTCCCGTTCAAATCCGCCTTCGCGGACTGGAACTGGGTGCCGACCGGCTCCATGAAACCCACGATTCTCGAAGGCGACCTCGTGTTCGTGAACAAACTCGCTTACGACCTCAAGGTGCCGTTCACGCTCCAACGCCTCGCCGCGTGGAATGATCCGGCGCGCGGTGACATCGTCGTTTTCTTCTCGCCGCACGACGGCACGCGGATGGTCAAGCGCGTGGTCGCGGTCCCCGGCGACACCATTGAGCTGCGCAATAACGTCCTGCTGCTGAACGGCCAGGCGATGACTTATGCATCCGTGAACACGCAGGCCTACGCGAAGGAGCTTTACGAGGACGCGCAAGCCGTCCTGGCCCTTGAGCAAGGAGCCGGGCCGTCTCATCTCGTCATGGAACTTCCCTCGCGCCGCGCCGCGCGGACTTTCGATGCCCTCACCGTGCCGCCCGGAAAATACTTCATGCTCGGCGACTCCCGGGACAACAGTTTCGACTCACGTTTCTGGGGCTTCGTCGAGCGGAAGCAAATTGTCGGGCAGGCCACTGGCGTGCTGCTCTCGTTCGACAAGAACCACCACTACGTGCCGCGGCTCGGGAGAACGTTCTCTTCGCTCGACTGACGCCGTGGGCGACTTGGCGCACGGCCTTAAGCGCATCGCAACTCAGGAACGTATGGCGTGATGGGAGCATTCCATCGTTGCTCCCCAACTTTTCCAGTCGGATTTCTGCTCGGGTGCCGTCTTGCTTGTGAACATGAGTGAGACCGATTTGGAACTGCTGGCGCGCTACTCGCGGCAAAACGCCGAGGATGCGTTCAGCAAAATTGTGCAGCGGCATCTCAATCTCGTTTATTCCGCCGCGCTTCGTCAGGTCTGCTCTGCACAACTGGCCGAGGAAGTTTCTCAATCCGCCTTCCTGAAACTGGCCCGTCACGCGGGCGAGCTTCCGCCCCAGACCATCGTTACCGCCTGGCTTTATCAGGTGACCCGTCGGGAAGCCATTGATGTCGTGCGCCGGGAAGCGCGCCGGCAAGTCCGAGAACAAACCGCCTTCGAAATGAATGCCATGAACGCCACGGACGATGATTGGGCGCACATCGCGCCGCTGCTCGACGAAGCGATGCAGGCCCTCGATGAAACCGATCGCGCGGCCATCCTGCTGCGCTATTTCGAAAACAAAAGCCTCGCTGATGTCGGACACGCGCTCGGCACTACCGACGACACCGCTCAGAAGCGCGTGAGCCGCGCGGTGGAACGCCTGCGCGAATTCCTCACGAAACGCGGTGTTCCCGTCGGTGCGAGCGGGCTGGCCTTCGTTATCTCGGCCAACGCCGTTCAAGCCGCACCCGTCGGGCTGGCGGCGACGCTTTCTACCGGCACAGCCCTGGCCGGGGCGGCTTTTGCAGCCACCACCACGGCCATTGCGGCCAAAACCATTCTTATGACCACGCTACAAAAGGTATCCCTCGTCGCCGTCATTCTCGCCGTCGGCGTTGGCACCACGTTGGTGATGCAACATCAATCTCAACGCAACGCGCCTGCGCCCAACGCCGCGCCGCCGGGCGGGCAGGCTGTGTCACCGCCGCAGACTGAGTTTCCACAGGCCGGGTGGAAGTTCGCCGGCTACGCCGATCCGGAATCGGGCTTCCAGTCCATGATGTGGGCCATGAGCCAGGGCAACGCGGACACCACTCTCAACAGCCTGACGCCTGCGGCGCGCGCGAAGTGGGAAGGAAACATGAAAATGCCGAAAGCAGAGTATGGCGCGCAATGGGCGCAACGGACGAAACAAACGGAGCTCTTTCGGATTCTGGGCAAGCGGAGTGTTTCGGACACCGAGACCCACCTTGAGATCGAATCTGTCGGCGCCTCCAACGAGAATCCTGTGCAAGTGCAGTGGGCCAAAATGCTCAAGGTGGGGAGTGATTGGAAATACGAGGGCTGGGTGGGGAATTGAGCTGACGCGTTCAGCGTTCGCTACGCAACGGGTAATCGGCGGGGTCGCGAACCGTGGGTTGAAACCCACGGCTACCGTCATGAGGTCGCTACGCGACCGGGAGGGCGGGGCGGAATTTGGGCGTGCAAAAGTGCCGCGGCGGTGGCATAGCTCGACGACATGAAACGTGGCCGATTTTTTCGCAGGCGTTCGTGGGGCGTGCGTGCCCTGTCCTGCTGGATGGTTTCCGGCCTCGCGTGTTTCAGCGCCCCACCGATTGGCACTCCGTTGGGCGAGTACGGCCTCGAGGCTTTGTATGGCACCGTGGCCGATCCCCAAGCCCGGCCGTATTTCTACTTTCCCGGGGGCGTGCCGCCGGATTTGGACCCCGAGGTTGTCCCGCTCAACGGGAAGGTCGTGCTGGTCTGCATCGTGAGCACGAATTGCACGTCGTGCGAACCGGAAGTAAACAGGTTGAAAGCGTTGTAT
>JANNGC010000585.1:0-3902 GCA_031380445.1 Pedosphaera sp. | reverse complement strand
ACTGACGCGTCGCTGGTTGAGGAATTTACGGATTGAACCTGGTTACGCGTGTGCCAGCGCGAGCAGCGCCACGGTGTGTCCATCCTAGCCGACAAACTCCATTTCGAGTGCAGCGAGCAACCTTGGCCCGCCACTCGGCTCGGAGAGGCTCGCGGCGCTCGCGGCGGCTCCGCCGACCGATGGGGTTCGACGGAGTCTCACCCCACCGGAACCGCGCCGGCCGAGCCGGGTGAATTCAGCCGCCGCTCCGCGACGAATTTCTGGACGGACGGGACCGTGGGCGGAAGGCCACGGCTACCCTCACCGCCTCGCTCCGCGAGCGGGGGGAATCCTGTAAGGATTCCGATAAATCAGCCCAGGGTTGCGCGCCGTGCGCTACCCTAGGTTTGGTCAGCAGATATTCATCAACCCTGAAAGGGTTGAATCCATCCGCCACAATCACGCCACACGATTCAACCCCTTCAGGATTGAAGGGAACCGTGGGCCGACCCTTGCTCCGCGACGAATCTCTGGACGGACGGGACCGTGGGCTGAAGCTCACGACTACCCTCACCGCCTCGCCGGGATTCAAAAAGTAATCAGCCACTTGCCAGATGACTAAACTTCCTTTCACTCTGATCCATAACGAACGTATGGAAGTAATTGAGCCGCCAAATCCAAAACGCCCCAAACAAGTCATCATCGCTGTGTGGCTCATGGTGTTCAGCGGCGCGATTTTTCTCGTGAAGGCAGCTTTCCTCCAAGATTGGAGAGACCCTTGGTCGTACCTAGTAACGCCTTTGCTATTGGGGATCGTGTTGGTCTGGATTTATCCCATTTTACGCCGACAGAACTGGGCGCGCTGGCTGGTTTCTATTGGAACATTTTTATGCTGCATGCAAGCGGTAGGAAGTTTGCGGAGGCTGAACTGGGAAAACTGGGAAATGTTTTCGATGATTTTGGCCCTTGTTGACACGGTCGCTTCATGGGCCAAGGTCTTTTTTCTGTTCTCCAAACCGGCGATCGTTTGGTTCAGTAAGAAATCACCACCCAAGTCAGAAGAACCAACCGGAAACCTCACTTAGTTTCCTCGCTGGCCATTCGCGGGCAGGGTGAAAAAGAAATTCCCTTCCCCATCCACTCTGGCAACTCTGGCGGGCATGAACTTCCAAACTCTTTTCGGCGTGGGTCTCGTGGGGGTGGTGGCGTTGGCGGGCGGTTGTTTTTCGCCGGAGGGTTCGTCGGAGCAGGCGGGGCGCACGCCGGCCGCACAGTGGCGCGCGGAGCATCGCATCATTGACCTGCATCAGCATCTCAACGGCACCACGCAGCATCTCACGCTGGTGGAATTGGAGGCGGGCCGCTCCTCGCAAGCCACGCTGCTGGGCCGGGACGAAATGACCGTGGAGTCGCTGTATCTCTCGCCCAGGCTGGCCGCGCAACTGGAGGCACGCCCGGCGTTGGGCGGCTTCCGCTTTCCTAGCGGTCGGACCAAGGTGCTAACCCTGAATGTTCCGTAAGCGCGAACCTCTGGCCCACGCCGTCATTGTCGCCAAACGATTTGTCCAGACCACGGCGTGGATACCGGCGGGCCTTCCGTCTGGCGTTGGTCGGGGTTGCGGGCGCGGGCGATGACTTGCGCGCCGGCTTTCAGCGGAACTGGATTGGTGTAAGTCAATGCGCTGGAGGAGAGCGCGCCGGCGGGCAGGCGCGGGTCGGTGCCGTCGAGCGTGTAGTAGACCGTGGCGTTGGTGGGGGCGCTGAGGGTGAGCACGCCGCCAGCGTGTTTCAGCACGGGCGCGGGCGTGAACTGTCGGTCAATGAAATCCACGCGGTTGGAGAGCCACCATTTCATGTGGTTCACCTCGGCCTGGTAGCTGCCGCCGCGCGCTTGCAAACCCCAGCGTTTATACTCGCGCGGTTGGACCCCGCGCACTTCATGGGCGAGCCGGTCGATCAGGCCTTGCAGGTTCGTGAGGGAGAGATGGGTGTGGCGCAATTCCTGCCAGCGGTCGGTCCATTGCTGCCAAAAATCAAGGTCGCTGCACACGCGCGGCCACCAGGTGCCGCTGAAGTAGGGGCCGGTGTTCCAGTGGCGCGGGTTCTCGTCGCGCCCGTCGGTCGAGCCGAGGGCGCGGTCGAAATCCCAATGCGGGCCGCAGGTGATTTTCCCGCCGCGCGGTTTGTAGAAGTAGGTGCTCAACACCATCGCATCCACGTTGCCGCTGAGGACTTCGAGCAGATGGAAATCCACCGCCGCGTCCACATCGAGATAGTTGCGATAGCCGGTGACGGGGTCGCGCCACTGTTCGCTGCCGAGCACACGCTGGAACTCGCGCAGATAGTTGCGGATGTATTTCCGCTGCGGCGCGCGCTGCGGTAAATCAATTGTCGCCTCCTTCGGCTCGACATAGACGAGCGGGAAACCGCCGGTGTCGAGTCCCGCGCCGAGTTCGTTCGGGCCGAGCCGGTCGAACTTCAGCACGTAGCCGCCGGTGACTTTCGGTTCCTTCACATCGGTGGCACTGAGCTTGTCGATGCTCACGCGCTGCGGGGCGATTTTGATTTTCTCCTGCAACACGTAGAGGCCGTGGTAGTGCGTCTCGCGCAGACGACCCGCGCCACGCGAGAGAAACACTTCCACAAAACGCGTGCGCGGCGAGTAGCGGCCCAGGTCGCGGCTCAACTGGTGGACGAACGGATTGTGAATCAGCACCGGGTCATAACCATTCGGCGCGTAGAGCACCCAGTCCGAGTCGGCGGGCAGGCCGAGCAGCGCGTGATCTTTCTCGTCGTTGAATTCATCAAGAAACTGCACCGCGAAACTTGGCTGCGGCAAGCCCGCCGAACTGGAGCCGCGTTGGCGGAAGCCCGCGCGCGTGGTGAGCGTCGGCGCACTTGTGAGCGAGGTTTTGCCATTCACCGGCTCGAAAAGTGAGAGGTGAACAAACGCTTCGTTGTCCGAGGTCGGCAGATTTTTTCCGAAGGTGTCGAGCACCAGCACGGGTAGCGGCGAGGTGAAGGTCTGGGCATTCGTGAACAGCCGGAGATACGCCACGCTAGCGGGCGGGCCGGGGAGCAATCCTTCGTGATACGTACGCGCACGCAGATGGGCGGTGTTCGTGATTGAAAGCGGCGTGGCATACGCTGGCGAGTTGCTTGTGGGCAAAGTGCCGTCGCGCGTGAAGCGGATGATGGCATTGCTCGCGCGCGTGGAGAGTTCGAGCGTGAAGTCGTCAGCAAAATTGCCGCTGGGCTGGGAGAACAAAACTTCGGCCGTGAAGCCCGCGCCGCTGCTGGCGTTGGCCTTGCCGGGCGTGGGCTTGGGGAACGCGCCGCGAATGATTGGTTCACCGCGCACGCTGCCGAAGGAAGCGCCAGCGGACGATTTGGGGAAGATAATTTCCGAGACGACGTTGGTCGCGGGATTCACCAGCGCGAGTTTTCCGCCCTCTGCGGCGAGACGGAAATCGGTGTGCAGGTGCAGCAGATCGTTCGTGCGGTTCTTCCCGGAGGCGAAGACGAGCAGATACTTGTCCGGCAGCAGCACGACGTTGGGAAACTTCCAGCGCGTCAGGTTCGTGGCTTCGTCCGTGAGGAACCAGCCGCCCAGGCTCACGGGCGAGAAGCTGGCGTTGTGCAACTCGATCCAACCGGTGCGCGCGCCGTCGTCGTCCTTCACGCCGCGCGCGTTATCCGCGAACACTTCGGAAATAAACACCGACGTAAACGTGTCCGCCGCCGGGAGCGCAGCGGCCAGACCGAGCGCGCAGCCCAGTCCGGCGAGGGCGCGGAGGAAACGCGCGACGTTCATCGCGCGAAAACGTAGCGGAGTTTTTTGGGGCAAGTCCATTGGTTCAAGTTGGGAAACCAATTTTTTTGAACCGCAGATAAACGCAGATTCGCGCAGATGAATTTTCGGC
>JANNGC010000568.1:0-12849 GCA_031380445.1 Pedosphaera sp. | reverse complement strand
GCCTGCCTCTATTTTCCGGCTGCCCGGCCCCCCCCCACCCCGCCGTGGTTACCGGTGGCTGCGGACTGTAAAGTCCGCGCTCCGTCGCCGTTCACCACATCGGCAAATACACCGTGAACTTCGTCCCCTGCCCCACCTTGGTGCGGATGTGAATCGCGCCCTCGGCGCGCGCCACGAGGCGATGCACGATGGACAGCCCGATGCCGTGTCCGCTGGTGTGCGTGGTGAAAGCCTGGCTGAAAAGTTTCTTCATATTCTCCGGCGCGATGCCGGGGCCGGTGTCCTCGACGGTGAGCGCGAGCAACGGCGAGCTGTTGCAGAAACCGTCGCGGTTGATGAACCGCTCCTCCGGGCCGTCGCCCAGCGTGTCGAGATTCAGCGGCTCGGGAATGACCGCGTTGTGGACCGAGACGCGGTGCTGCGCGTCGGTGGCTTGCAGCGCGTTGATGGTGAGGTTGCGAAGAATTTGAATGAGGTCAGTGCCGTGGATGCGGAGCACAACATCCTTCGCCACGGGCGCAATGGTCAGCTCGTGATTCTTCAGCGCCGGATTCACACGCAGCAAATCCGCGACGTCCGCGATGATGTCGCTGGCCGGCGTGCGTTGCAGGCCGTCGGAATCCTTGCGCATGATGGCGAGGTAACGGCGCGAAATCTCGATGCAGCTCGTGACCTGCTTGGTGATGCCGCGCAGACGTTCCTTCACGTTCTCCAGGTCCGCGCCTTCGAGCGAAGACTTGTCGCCGACGCGCTGGTTGATGAGCTGGAGCAGGCCCGACATGATGGTGAGCGGGTTGTTGATGTCGTGAATGATGCTGCCGTAAATCTCGGTGCGCCCGCGCGTCTCGGCTTCGTCGAGGCGTTGGTTTTGCAGTTCATCGGCGAGGTCTTTCAGCTTCTCGGAGTTCGCTTTCACCTCGAAGGAAAGGCTGCGGCGGTCCATGGCGTTCGCGACCGCGCGCTTGATCGCGGCCATCTCGAACGGCTTGTTCAAGTAATCGCACGCGCCCAGGCGCAGCGCCTGCCGGATGGTGTCAATCGTCTCGTAAGCCGTGAGCATGATGACCTCGATGTGCGGGTCCACGGCCTTTAGCCCTTGCAGCACGTCAATGCCCGACATGTTCTCCATGCGGATGTCGAGGATGGCGGCGTCAATTTTGTTCTTCTGCGCGAGTTCGATGGCGAGCGGGCCGTTGTCGGCGAGGAGCAGCTCGTAATCGTTTTTGAAAATCAGCTTGAGCGACTGCCGCAGGCCCAGCTCGTCGTCCACGATGAGCAGCGTGGGGCGGGTGGTTTCCTTGGCGACGTTGGGAGAAGGCTCGACAGCGCGAGCCGGGGCGGCGGTGGGTGAAGCAGCAGACATAATTTTATTTTGTTTTCTCCATCCTTCGGACAATTCGATTCAACTCACGGTTCCTCGCGAAAGCAAGGCCGCAGCCCGGTTCAGAACTTGAAGCCGAGCGAAAGACTGAAGGCGTGCGAGGCGTAGGTGTAATCGCCGCTGACGCTCGGGCCATAAACGGAACTGTCCACCTCGCGCCCCACGCCTTGCGCAAACTGATACGTCAAGTCCCACGACCAGCGCACGCCTTGGCCGCCCACGCCCGCGCTGAACACATGCAGATCCTGGTCGGGCACCAGCGGGTTGAACGTGCCCTCCGGCGTCGAGTCTTCGAGATACACATACCCGGCGCTGACGTGCAGGCCGCTGTCGAAATAACGCGTGACGCCGCACTCGACACCGAAGCTGTTCTTCCACTGGAGCGGCAGCGCCACGGCGGGGTCTTGTTGCAGAATGGGGGTGTTCACCGTCTCCCAGTCGGTCCAGTCAAGGTTCACTTCCAAATTCCATTTCGGTGTGGGCCGAAACGAGTAGCCGCCCACGCGCACCTGCGGCAACGGGAGCGTCACCTTCGCGTCCTGCTTCGGAATGGGCACGCCGGAGAATTCGCTCTCGCCCTCCAGATGCAACCGCACCGGGCTGCGGTAGCTGATGCCGAAGGAATGCCGTTTCGTCGGCTGCCAAAGCAGGCCCGCCGTCATGCCGATGGCAATGTCATCGCCCTTGAACTTGAACTCGTCCTCCGGGTTGTCCGGGTCAATGCCCCGCCGCAAATCTGTGGTCGCGTAACTCACCGCCGGGCCGGCCGCGATGGAAAGCGTCTCCGTGATCTTCCACGCCATTACGCCGCTCAACGTGTGATCCATCAGCTCGCCATGAATGGTTGTCGTGCGGAACGGCCCGTCCTTCGGCCAGTCCAGCGACAGCCCGAACGGCATGTAATAGCCGACGCCGAAAGAGAGCGGCAGTTTCTCCGGCGTGTAGGTGTAGAAAAATCCCGGCAGCGGCACAAACTCGTCCTTCGTGTCCACGTCGCGTCCGTCGCGCCCTTCAAAAGCCGGGTCAAGCGTGACCACGTTCAGCGCGCTGCGCACGTTGTGTCCCTTGAGCTGCGTGATGCCGGCGGGGTTGTAGTAAATGGCGGAAGGGTTGTCCGCCGTGGCCACAAAGGCGTCGCCACGCGCCGTCGCAAACGCGTCATGATCAAACACCCTGATGCCCAGCGCCAGGCTGCGCTCGGGCCAGACCAGTCCCAGGCCCATCAAGATCAGGACGGCTGCTGTCTTAGGTAGCATGTGTTTCCTTTCGGCCATTATTGAGGCGGACTGAAGGATAATTCTCACGGGCGCGAGCGGAGCGGCGGGTGGGTTTTGTCGCGCGGCGACAAAACCAGCCCGCGCCGAGCGGGCGGCCTGACTGGCCGCAGCGCGGCCAGTTCCACCCACGCCTTCAGCAAACGAGTCGTTGTGCCGAAGCAAGTTATCCAGTAACTCTTTTTTCACCGTGAAGCGGCTGCAACAAATCGTTGGTTTGCTTCTCCTGGTGCTGTGGGTGCCCCTCACCTCGCATTGCACCTGGGAGAACATCTCCGATCTTACCCTGTTCAAATGCGCCGACGACACCGAGCAGCACTCCGAACAGAAATCCGATTGCGCCGATGACGGCTGTGCGCAACTGGAGACCGCCACCTACCGCTCTTCTGATGCCCAACCCGAAGTCGCGCCGCCTGCTTTCCTCGTCCTGTTTCAACTGCTCACGCTGACCGTGCCCGCGCGCGAAGCCTGCGTCGCTACTGTCAACACACCGCCGGAAATTTTCACCAGTTGGCAGTTCACCTTCCGCACCGCACTGCCGCCGCGCGCGCCTTCGTTCGTTTCCTAAGCTCTCCTCGCTCTGAGGACTTCCGCCATTCCCGGACGCTTGGCGCCCGAGATGTTTCCCAACTCTGTGTCTGGTTCCTGTCTGCTTATGAAACGAAATTTTTGCCTGTGTCTGATGATGAGTGTCGGCGTGCTGACGAGTTCAGCCGCGCTGACCAACGCCCCGAACGTCGTGTCCATGGACGCGCTCGTGAGCGGTGCGCTGGAGAAGAACTCTGAGCTGAAATTCTACGAGGCGGAAATTGCCGCCGCCCGCGCCAGCGCGAAAAGTGCCGGACGGCTGGCCTCTCCCGAACTAGACGCCACGCTCGGCCACAAGCGCGCCAAGGACAGCGCGAACCGCTTCGTCGGCGAAGGCGCGGCGTGGAGCGTGGGACTGAAACAACCCTTCGAGTGGCCCGGCCGGCTCGGTTTGCGCAAGGCGATTGCCAACCGCGAAGTCGCGCTCGCGGAACTTGGACTCGCGCGCTTCCGCTCCGCGCTCGCGAATCAAGTCCGCGCCACCGCCCACGATCTCGCCGTGGCCCAGCAGCGCGCCGAAACCAGCCGCACCGTCGCGGAACGCCTGCGGGAATTGCGCGAGACGCTCGTGGCCCGCGAACCGTCGGGACTCACGCCGCTCCTGGAGACGCGCGTCATCGAGGCGTCCGAGGTGAAGGCCGAGCACACCGCCGCCGAGGCCGAGCACGATGTCGAGCACCTCGCCATCGAGTTGAATTATCTGCGCGGACAGCCGCCCGCCACGCCGTTGCGCGTGGAGGAGACGCGGCTGCAATTCGGAGCCGCCGCCGCGTTGAACGATTTGTACGCTGCCGCTGCGACGAACAATTTTGAACTGCGGGTGCGCGTCGCGGAGTTCGAGCAGCAAGGATTCCGCATCGCGCTCGCGAAGAACGAACGCTTCCCCGGCTTCAGCGTCGGCCCCGTGATCAGCGAGGAGCGCGCGGGCGACCGCGAACGCATCATCGGCGTGGCGCTCTCCATGCCGCTGCCGCTCTGGCAGAACAATCGCGCGCAAGTCGAAGTCGCCGAGGCCCGGCGCGCGCAGGCCGAGGCCGTGCTGGAATCGGCACGTCGCAAACTTGAACGCGACGTGACCGACTACGCCCACAAATACGAGCACGCCCTCGGCATCCTCGCCAAGTGGCGGCCCGACGCCATCCAGCACTTCCGCGAAGCTGCCGAACTGGCCGACCGCCACTACCGCCTCGGCGCGGTGCCCGTCACCACGTATGTCGAATTGCAGCGGCAGTATGTCGAAGCCGTGGAGGCGCTGCTCGACGCGCGGCGCGAGGCGCTGACGGCGGCGCATCAGCTTGAAATTTATTCCGGCCTGCCCATCGCCGTGACCAGCGCGCCGGAGGAACGGAAATGAGAACTCGTCACTGGAGGCGGTGGAATTTTTTTGGGCTGATGGATTTGCGGAAGCCCGCCCTCACCCCGGCCCTCTCCCCCGGGGAGAGGGAGAAAGTCGGCCAGCGCTCGTCGAGTCGAACGCGCTGGATAGCATTGAGGCTGAATGCCGTTCTCCCTCTCCCCGGGGGAGAGGGCCGGGGTGAGGGCGGGCGTCCCAACTCAAGTTGGCCAACTCGCCTGCTGCAATCACTCAGCCTCGTCATCGCGCTGTCGGTGCTGGCGGGCTGCGGTCAGCACGAGGAAGCCGCCGATGGCGGAGACAAGCTCGCCGTCGAACCCGGCCACAGTTTCAAGGAAGGCCGCGGTGTCTTCCTCACGGATGAAATGATCCGCACGCTCGGCGTGCAGACCGGCGAGCCGCAGGAGCAAATGCTGGCGTCGCTGCTGGAAGCGACCGCGCGCGTCTATGCGCCGGGCCGCGCCACCGCCTTGCTGGAGACGACGCAAGCGGTCGCCCTGGTGTCAGGCGGCGCGGTGACCATCGGCGCACCGCTTCACACCACCGGCACGCTCGCGCGCCTGGATCGGCAGATGGAAAAAGCCCTCGGCCAGATCGAGGCGCTGATCGAGTTCGACGCCTCTACGCACCCGCTCCCACCCGGCCGCGTTGTTCCGGTCGCGTTCGTCACCGGCCCGGCCCGGACTCAACTCGTGATTCCGACCACGAGCCTGCTGGCGACCGGCGCGGGCGATTTTGTCTTCGTCGCCAACGGCGGACATTTTCTCCGCAGCCGCATCCGGCCCGGCGCGCAAGGCGAGGGCTGGACCGTCATCGCCGACGGACTGCTCGCGGGCGACGTGATTGTGACCAATGGCGTGGCCGCGCTGTGGTGCCTCGAACTGCAAGCCACCAAAGCCGGCGCGGCGTGCTGCCCGGCCCCCATGAAATGATTGACCGCCTCTTTGACTTCAACGCTGCTTCCGCCCGGCCTGCAAACTGATCAGATGCGCCAGCCCCGCCAGCCATTGCACGGTCGCGACCACCAGATAAATCCGGTGAAGCGCGTAGAACTTTTCGTCGTCGAGCACGGCGCGCTGCCCGGCGTCCAGCAACGCATCCAGACGCGGATGGAGCCAGAACAACAAGGCCAGCGTTACAGCCAGCGCCGCCCAGGAGATGGCAGCGGCGCGCGACCAGCCGGGCGCAGCCGCCTCGCGCCGCGTGGCGAGCCATTGCCAAAGCAGGAGTGCGAGCGTGACCGCGCCGAGGACGTTCAGCTTGTTCGTGACCTGTTGCGTGATGAAGCCCTGGCGCACCTTGCTCCGCAGCACCTGATGTCCCGTCGGCACCACGGCCAGCGCATAGAAGGTGAACCCGCCCCACCACACGGCGAGCAGCAGCACGGCGAGCAGCCGGCGGGTTTTGGTGATCCAATTCATCGGGGTTTCTCCAATTCTTGTTTCAGATTCGTCAGGCCATTTTCCATGTCGCCGCCCAGCAACGCATCCAGCGCCAGACCGGCCCAGCGCTTGACAGGATTGCGGCCCAGGTCGGCGTCCAGCGTCCACGTCACCAGCCAGCCGTCGGCGGCGTTCGTGAACCGGATCGCGCCGTTGAAAAGCTGCGTGCCATGCTCGAAGTCGAGCGTGTACGCGAGGCCCGCAGCGGGATCGGCGGACGTGATTTTCACCGTGCCGTCGCCGCTGGATTTTCCACTGGCAACCATCGTCGCGCCCACGCCGGAGTCCGGCCCCTCGAAGCGCATCGTGAGGTCGGGAAAACGGTTGGTGTTCCAAGCCGTCCATTCCGGCCAGCGCCGGAGCGTGGCGAGCGGCGGGAACCATCGCGCCGGCGGGGCCGTGGTGACGATGCGCCGCACCACGGTCTGGCGTGGCGGGAGCACGAAGCCGATGGCCGTAAGCACCACCAGCACCGCCGCCAGTGCCACGAACCATTTTTTCCAGCGCTTCAACACTCAAAAATTGTGGACGAGATAAAACACGCCGGATGGATTCGGCCCGCCCTTGCGTTCATCCACGAGGGTGCGGCTGATGGATGCCTTGAGCGCCCAGTGTTCGTTGAAGGCATAGATCGCGCCGAGCGTGGTGAGCCACTGGTGGTTCTGGTGATCATCAATCGGCGTGTAGCCGTAAATCTCCGTGCCGAGCGCGAAGTGGCTGTTGAAATTGTAGAGCGTGCCGACGCCGTAGTAGCCCACGTCGCTGGCTTTCTTGTCGAAGGCCACTTGGTAGCCGACCTCGGCGAAGTGGTAGAAGCGCCCGATGGTCTTGCCGAATTGCAGCGGCAGTTGCGCGCGATACACGCCGTCGCCCAGACCGCGATCTTCATCCGACGTGGGGAAGAAGGCTTTGGGCGCGATGCCGATGGACGGCAGCCAACTGTTCGTGTCCGCGTCCACGAAGCGCCATTTGATTTTGAACTCGGTGTCGGCGAATCCCATCACGCTCGGCCCCGTGCGCGGCTCCAGGATGCGGCCCGCCAGCGTGAGGTTGAGGCGCACTTGCGGGATGACGGCGTAATTCAAATCCAGCACGGGCGCGCTCCAGACGTTGCCGCCGTAATTGTGTTCGGCGGTGAAGCCATACTTGATCTCCCAGCCCGGCGAGAACTCCGGGTCGTCCGTGTAGAACGGCGAATCGGCGCGCGACGCCGCCGTGCCGAGGGTGAGAGTGAACGCTGCGGCCCAGAAAATTCGGCGCAGCCCAGTGGCGTTTTTAGGTTTCATTTTGAAATAGATGACGAAGCCGCTGACGATCATGGCGAAGAGCGAGACGCCCACAAACATCCAAACGACCATGCCGCCGTCGCCGAACGCTTCGCCGCTGTGCAGCCGCAGGATGAGGGAATCTTCCTCATAGCTGTCCTCCTTGGTGATGGCGGCAGTGAGGAGATTCACCACCACTTTGCGCGCGTCCTTGCTGCCGAGAATGAACGTCGCCGTCGGCTCGTCGCCCTTGAGTTGCAGTTGAATCTTGTCCAGCGGCGCGTCGGGAAATTTCGCGGCCACGGCGGCGCGGGCGGCGGAAAGTTTCTCCTCGATGGCGAAGGCCGGCGTCTTGGCCGTGTGCTTGGAAGCGAGGTCACGGACTTTTTCGCGCAGCGCCTCCTCCTCGCCAAAGAAGCGTTCGCACTCCAGCCACACGCCGGTGAAGGCGGTGAGCAGCAGACAAATCCCGGCCGGCAGGCCAATCCAACGATGCCATTTTCTCATGCGTGCGCGGACGCTATCCGTGCCGGTGTCCCGCTGCAAAGATCACAAATTTAACTTTTATGCTTTCACGTCTCTTTGAGTTTTCCCTGCGCCAGCGCGTGTTTGTGCTCATGGGCACGCTCGCGCTGATCGCGGCGGGCGTGTGGTCGGCGCTGCGGCTGCCGATGGACGCCGTGCCGGACATCACGAACGTGCAGGTGCAGATCAACACCACCGTGCCCGCGCTTTCGCCGGAGGAAATCGAGCGGCAGATCAGTTTCCCAATTGAAATGGAAATGGGCGGACTGCCCGGCCTGCATGAAGTGCGCTCGCTGTCGAAGTTCGGCCTCTCGCAAATCACGCTCGTCTTCGAGGAGCGCACGGACATTTACCGCGCGCGACAACTGGTCGCCGAGCGGTTGCAAAGTGTGCGCGGCGATTTGCCGCCGGACGTGGAACCAAAGCTCGGGCCGATTTCCACCGGGCTGGGCGAAATTTATTTCTACACGCTCGATTACAAAGCCGGCGCGACCAACAAACCGGCGACTCGGCGCGAACAGTTGCTCGAACTCCGCACACTGCACGACCTCGTCGTGAAGCCCGCCTTCCGCGCCGTGCCGGGCGTGGCGGACATCGAGACCTGTGGCGGCTACGAGAAGCAGATCGTCATTCAGCCCGACCCGCAGAAATTGTTTGCCGCCGGAATATCGTTTCACGAACTCGCCGCAGTGATTCGCGAGAACACCGAGAACGCGGGCGGCGGCGTGGTCAACAAAGGCGGCGAGCAAGTCACCGTCCGCACGCTCGGGCGCGTGCAGACCCTGGAGGAGATCGCGGAACTGCCCGTGAAATTTGGCGCGGGCGTCCAGCCATTGCTCGTGAAAGACGTGGCGGAAGTCGCCATCGGTTCCGCCTTTCGCACCGGCGCGGCCACGGTGAACGGCGAGGAAGCCGTCGTCGCGTACCTGCTCATGCTCACGGGCGAAAACAGCCGGCTCGTCGCGCAACGGGCGCACGAGAAGTTTGCGGAAGTACAGGCCAAACTGCCGCCGGGCTTTGCACTCCAGGAACTCTACAACCGCAGCGAACTCGTCAACCGCACCATCACCACCGTGCGCAACAGTCTGCTCGAAGGCGCGGTGCTGGTCATCGCCGTGCTCTTCGCGCTGCTCGGGAACTGGCGCGCGGCGCTCATCGTCGCGGCGGCCATTCCGCTCTCCATGCTCTTCGCCATCACTGGCATGGTGCGCTTCGGCGTCTCAGGAAATTTGATGAGCCTCGGCGCGGTGGACTTCGGACTGATCGTGGACGGCGCGGTGGTGATCGCGGAGAACGCCGTGCGCCTCGTCGGCCTGCGACAACGCTCACTCGGGCGCGCGCTCACGGCGGAGGAACGGCGCGAGACGATTCTCGAATCCTGCCGGCAAGTCGGACGCCCCATGGTCTTCGGCGTGGTCATCATCACCATGGTTTATTTCCCGATCCTCGCGCTGGCCGGCACGGAGGGGAAAATGTTCCGACCGATGGCCATCACCGTCATCCTCGCGCTGCTTGGTTCGCTGGCGCTGGCGCTAACGCTCGTGCCGGTGCTGTGCGCGCGGTTCCTCGCGCGCGCCGTGGACGAGGAGGACAACCGCGTGATGCGCGTCATCAAGGCCGCCTACGCGCCCCTGCTCCGCTGGGGCCTGCGGCACCGGCTCGCGCTCGTCCTGCTCACGCTGGCGATGGTCGGCGGCGCGGCGGTGATGTTTCAAAGGCTCGGCGCGGTGTTTGTGCCGCAGTTGGATGAAGGCTCGCTCGTGGTGCAAATCGTCGGCCCGACCAGCGTGAGCCTCGACACCTCGGTGGCCTCGCAATTGCGCGCGGAGAAAATCATTCGCGAAGAATTTCCAGAAATCGCCGCCGTGTTCTCGCGCATCGGCACGCCGGAGATCGGCACGGATCCAATGGGCGCAAATTTGTCCGACACGTTTCTCTCCTTCGCGCCGCGCACTGGCTGGCGAAAGGAGGAGGGAAAAATTATTTCTCAGGACCGGCTGATTGAACTCATCACCGCCACGCTGCAAGCGAAGGTGCCGGGCCTCGACTACCTCTGGACCCAGCCCATCGAGATGCGGTTCAACGAGATGCTCGAAGGCGCGCGTTCGGACATCGCGGTGAAAATTTATGGCGAGGAGTTCACCGAGTTGCAGCGCATCGCGCGGGCGACGGAGGAAATCCTGGAAAAGATTCCCGGCACCGCCGAGATCGAACTGGACAGCGACAATCTCGGCACCGCGCCCGTGCTCGAGATCACGCCCGACCGCGCCGCGTTGCGCCGCCACAATCTGCATAGCCATGAGTTGAACGAAACGGTCGCCACCGCGCTCGGCGGACTGACCGTGGGCACGTTCGTCGAGGGCAACCGCCGCCACGAAATCGTCGTCCGCATGTCCGAGACGCAGCGCGAGCGGCTCGATGATTTGCGCCAGTTGCCCGTGCGCGCGGGCGAGCACGGGCTGTTGCCGCTCGGCAAACTTTCCACCGTCACGGTGCGCGACCAGGTCAACATGATCGAGCGCGAGGGCGGACGCAGACGCGCGGGCGTTGAGGTCAATCTGCGCGGACGCGACATCCAGAGCTGGGTCACGGAGGCGGAGGCGAAGCTCGCCGCGATCCCGATGGGCGAGGGCTACCACATCGAGTTCGGCGGGCAGTTCAAGCAACTGCTCGAGGCGCGCGCGCGCCTGCTCTTCATCGTGCCGCTGGTCCTGGTGTTGATCTTCCTGCTCATCTACGCGGCGTTCGGAAGCTGGCGGCAGGCCGCGCTCGTCTTCGTGTGCGTGCCGCTGGCGGTGACGGGCGGCGTGGCCGCGCTGTGGCTGCGCGATCTGCCGTTCAGCATTTCGGCGGCGATCGGTTTCATCGCGCTCAGCGGCATCGCGGTGCTGAACGGAATCATGATTCTCAGCTTCATCAACCAGCTCCGCGCCGAGGGCCGCGCGCTGTCCGAGGCCGTCCTGGAAGGTTCCATCACCCGCCTGCGTCCGAAGCTGATGACCGCGCTCGTCGCCTCGCTCGGCTTCGTGCCGATGGCGCTGGCCACCGGCGCGGGCGCCGAAGTGCAACGCCCGCTGGCCACCGTCGTCATTGGCGGCATCATCTCCTCGACGTTCCTCACGCTGGTCTTGCTGCCGGTGCTTTACGAGTGGATGGAGAAGCGAAAGGAAATCGCTCGCAACTCTGAAACGGGCGGCGACTCTAAATAGCAATCCATGAGATTCATCGCTTTCATCATCGCGGGTCTGCTGACCACGCTGACCGCTGCCGCGCACGGCATCTCCGACGCGGACAAGCAGGGCATTTTGGAAGGCGGCAATCTCGAATACCTCAAACTCGGCGCGACCCACATGCTGACGGGCTACGACCATCTGCTGTTCCTGTTGGGCGTGATGTTCTTTCTGACGCGGTTCCGGGACGTGGTGAAATTCATCACAGCGTTCACGCTCGGCCATTGCCTCACGCTGGTCTTCGCCACGCTGCTGCACATCCAGGCGAACTATTATCTCGTGGACGCCGTGATCGCGCTGACCGTCTGCTACAAGGCGTTCGACAATCTCGACGGGTTTAAGAAATACATCGGAGTGCCGCCGCCGAACCTGCTCGCGGCGGTGTTCGTGTTCGGATTGATTCACGGCTTCGGACTTTCCACGCGCCTGCAAACGCTGCCGCTTGGACAGGAAGGTCTGGTGCTGCGGATTCTCTCGTTCAATCTCGGCGTGGAGCTGGGCCAGATCGCGGCGCTGTCCGTGATGTGGATCGTGCTGGCCGGTTGGCGCAAGACCGACTCGTTCCTGAAGTTCAGCAAGGTCGCGAACGCCGCGCTGATGTGCGCCGGCGTGCTCCTGCTCCTGATGCAACTGCACGGCTACCAGCACACCCGGTTCGCGGAGGAATTTCCGCTGAACAAGGACGAACACTTCGAGCTGCATCAGAAGATGGAGAGCAACCGCGACCCCGGAGCAGAATCGGAGACCAGCTCGACCACGAATGTTCCTCCACTCAACGAACGGCGAAAATAAACCGATCTACCAAAGGACTGAATTATGAAAAACACCAAGCTCATCGCGCTGCGCCTCTTGGCCTGCCTCGCTTTCACCGCCACGCCCCTGCTGGCCCAAGACAAGACGCCGGCTCCCGCACCGGGCGGCGGCGGTCACAGTCACTTCACCAAGATCCCCGCGACGGTGCCGGAGATTTGGAAGGCGATTCACCAGCAGCAGGCGGAACTGGTCAGCACCGTGGCCAAGAAAGATTTGGGCGAGGCGCATGATCACGCCTTCGCCATTCGCGATCTGGTGAAGGCGTTGCCCGCCAAAGTTGCCGCCGAGCACAAAGCCAAGGCCGAAGCCGGCGCGAAAGAAATCGCGAAGCTCGCCGCCGCCATCGACAAGTCTGGCGCCGCCGGCGCGCAGAAGGCCACCGAAGCGAACGTGAAGAAAATGGGCGAGGCCATCGGCGCGCTGCAAACCAAGCTCCAGCCCGGCGAAGTCAAAAAGTAAGAACTTCAAACCAGCCAGCGCATGAAAACATTTGCCCGATCCATTTTGCTCGCCCTCGCCTTGTGCGCCGGGTTGGCCACCGTTCACGCCCATAAAATTACGGGCGGACCGAAAGGTGGACGACTGCTGGAGAAGACCAGCCCGCAAGCCGAGTTCTTCGTGGAGAAGGATCGCACCGTCACCCTCACGTTTTACGACGCGGCGCTGAAGCCCGTCGCGGTCGTGGCGCAGACCGTGACCGTCATCGCCGAGACCAAGGGCGGCAAAGTGACCATGGAGTTCGAGAAGAAAGGCGACGCGCTGGTGAGCAAAACCAAGCTGCCCGAAGGCGACGGCTACAACTTGATCGTGCAGGTGAAGTCCGCGCCCGACGCCCGCCCGCAGAACTTCCGCTTCCGCTACGACGCGCACACTTGCGGCGGCTGCCAACGCGCGGAGTACGCCTGCACTTGCGGGCATTGAAGCCTTCAGAACACGACCTCCGGCAGGGTGCCGTTCAGTTTCTGGCCGTCGCGGGG
>JANNGC010000870.1:0-6231 GCA_031380445.1 Pedosphaera sp. | reverse complement strand
CTGGGGCCAAGGTTTTCCATAATCTGGAACTGCGCCAAGGCGGGCGGATTGTGGGCGAGATTCAGTTGGAGTGTGGCATTCAACAGGCGCGGGTTAATGGCAGTCCCGGCCTGAATCTGGTCATGGCCGTCAGTGAGCAAGTCCACTTCGACCGTCACGTTCGAGCTCAACACGAGCGCGGCAATTTGCAGTCGTCCGGCCCGATTAGGGGCCTCGCCAGCGCTAAGTCGACTGATGGTGGTTATTTGCGACACTTGTTCCACTGCGCCCGTTCCATAAAAAGTCCCGCCCCGCAGCAAGGCGGTGACGCTGGGGTAACTGCCGAGAGCAGCCATCGTTCCCTCACGAACTGCCAGAGTGCCATCCCAGAGAGTGGAACTGCGAACCTCGAAGCGGCCCGCGCCCCATTTTTCCAACGTGCCGGAGGTTGGCCCTTCCAGTCCGCCGGACAGCAGCAGCGCGCCGACGTTCGTGACGAGACAGGGAGACGAGTTGAGCCGGAGTCCACTTTCGAGGTTCAGCACCGCCGCCGCATGTTCCACCACGAGGGAGGGTATGTTGGTCAGAATCAACGGCACCTGAATGCGATTGGTGCCCGAAGTCTGGCGGGCGTGCAGCGCCGACACGGTGATCGGCAGGCCGGTGACCAGGTAATCGGGCGCGGTGAAGGTGATGCTGGCGTAGGCGTTGTTGGTCGGCAGGTCGTGGTGTGCCACGCGTTGGACCACCGCCGGAAAGAGGAGCGTATGGCCCGGCGCGACCGGGAAATTCCCCAGCCAGTTGGTGGGGTTGCTCCAGAGTTGGTTGGCCCCGGCTCCGGTCCAGATGTTGGTCCAGGCCAATCGCGTCAGCGTGACTTCCTGCCCCGGAGCACCTTGGTAACTGATCCGATAGATCGCATTATTGGAACTGAGCAGCAGCGCGCCCTCGGGGAGATCTTGAAACGTCCCAGTAATGGTGCTGTTCGTAGTCTGCTGATGAAGGAGCGTGAGCACGGTACCCACCGGCCGGTCGGCGTGGAAAGTCATCTCCAGCCTCGCCCCGCCCAAATCCGCCGCGCTGCGAATATAGATCTCATCCTGGCCGGAGGCCGTGACGTCGAGCTGCAAGGTGGTGAGCGCCGGAGCAGGCGCAAACACCAGGTTGGAATAATTCAAGGTGGACAGTGGTGTGCCGGCATAATCCACACCCGGAGCGAGGCGGCCTGAATGCACCAAGACTTCCGGGGCAGTGTGCTGCCCGGCCAGGGTCGCACCGCCGGCGATCTCGATGAGCGGCGTGTTCGCGAAACCGCTTAACATCAAAGTGCCGCCGCTGACCACGGTCGGCCCGGTGTGGGAGGAGACGATGCGGAGGACGCCGGAGCCATGCTTGGTCACCGCGCCCGAACCGCTGAACGAGGCGATTTCCAGACGGCCCGTGTTCAGGCAGGTCAGGTCAAAACTGGATCCGACCATAGCAGGCAGAATCAGCACGGCGGACGCGGAAGAGACGACCAAGTGCGCGGAGTCCATCAGGGTCACGCCCGACAACGACAGCGACAGGCGATTGGTACCCGAAGCCGCCGCGTTCGTGAGACCGGTCAGGAGAAAGACAGAATTGGTGCCTCTGAGATCGTAGCCGTTGGTCTCGAACCGCAGTGCGCCCAGGATCAACCCCGGGACGAAATCATTCTCGTTCGTTCGGCGGGCCGCCCCGGCGGGAAATACCAAATTGTCGCCCGTGGCCGGGATCTCTTGGCCGAGCCAGTTAGTAGGGTTACTCCACAGTCCGTTGCTCCCGGCCCCGGTCCAGACCCGCGTTACTGGCGGCAGCAAGTTGATCGGCACGGCGGTGAGTTCCAGATCGAAGCTGATGTCGCTGGAACCCGGGAAGGACTGGTGAATTTCCACGGCCAGGATGTTGGTTCCGGCGACAAGATTGGTGGCGGGTAGACGGCCGGCGATCCGGTTCGGACCGGACGAAAAGTCATCATCAACGATGTTCGGCGCAAGCGTCAGATAATCCACCGGGCCTCCCGGCAGATTGTCGCGGAGCAGTTCGGCACCGTTGAGATACACTCGCACCCCGTCATCCCGAAGGATGCGAAAGAGCAGGTTCGAGATGTTCTGCGGATCCTCGACCGTGAACGAATGCCGGAAGTAGGTGGTGATGTATTTGTCGTTCACGTTCGTGCCGTAGCTCACCACGGTGGCCTCGTCGCCATCGCCGTAGCCGAGTTCGGCCAGGCCGTTGGACCAGCCGCTGTCGTTGAAGCCGGGCGCGGTCCACGCCGTGCCCTGGTCGCTGCCGTTGTCGAGATACTTCCAGCTGGCGCCGAACGAAATGAGCGTGGTGTAGGAAGCCGGGGGCGCGGAGATGATTTCCAAAGAGCCGTCCACCAGAAGCTTGTTCGTCCACGCGAGTCCCGGCGTCAGCGGGGGCAGCACCAGCGATTGAAATGCGCCCGCGCGGCTGGCGGCGGAGAAAAGTTGGAAGCGGCTGCCGTTGGTGAGCGCACCGCCGAGGTTGGTGACGATGAGTCGGCCGCCGTAGGAGACGCTGGTGAGTCCGGCGATTTGATCGCGCGTGCCCAGAGCCGCGTTGATTTCAAAAAAGTTCGTGCTGCTTGTCATCAGTTCAAGATGGCCGTTGATGGTCAGCGCACTGATGGCCGCGCCCGGCGAGATCGTGCCGCCGCTGAAATTGGTGACGTGGCCGAAAACAGTTCCGCTGCCTGTCAGCAGCGAGCGCGGGCGGATGGCCAGGCCGTGCTCGAACCGGTTGGTTCCGCCGGAGACCAGTTCGAGCGTCGCCCCTTGAAACGCGGTGCCGACGTTCAAAGTGAGGCCGTTGCTGTGTTGCAGGCTCCAGACGCGCAAGGTGCCGCCCATGAGTTGGAACCGGCTGAACGCGCCGTTCGTGGCCCACAGGCGATCCGCGACTACCAGCCCGCTTTCAAGCCTGAACAAGGCGTCGCCGGACTGGCCGATGATCAATCGCCCGCTCCGCGCCAGCCCGGTGACCGAGAGGCTGCCGCCATCCATGTGCAGCACATTGTTGGAAGCGGTGGCCGATGCGCTCAGGATCAGGTTGGAAGTGGTCATGGCTCCGCCGTCAGCGACGGTCAGCAAGTTGAAAGAGCCGGACTGGCCCACGGTCAGGGTCCAGGCGTTGTGCCAGAGCGAGCCGGTTCCAGAAACGTGAACCACGTTGCTCCACGCCGCCGCATTCTGGCCGAGCAAGACTTGCCGCGTGCGCGCCTGCCCGCCGTCGGAAACCAGCACCCGGCCGGCCGACGAACTCTGGCCGACGACGGTGGTGTTCGAGGGACTGAGGAACGCCGAGCCGGCCCCGGCCACGACCAGCAGTTGGTTGCTGCCTTCGTCGTTGCGGCCGACCAGAAAAGGTTCCACAAACTCCGCCAGATTGGCAAAGACGCCACCGTTCGTGATCCAAAGCTGGTTGCCCCAACCTTTCTCGCCCACGGAAAACAGGCCGCTGTTGGTCCATGTCGAGCCGCTGCCTGCGACGACGGCCACATTGCTCCGCCCGGTGTCGAAGCCCGTGTTATACGCACCTACGCCGCCCGCCGCCGAAGTGAGATTGGCCCCATCGAGCACGAGCAACTGGTTGCGATGGCTTTCACCGCCCACGTTCACGCTGCTGGAGTTCTTCCACTGTGAGCCGCTCCCGGTCACCACGGCCACATTGCTGCCCGGCGAGGAAAAATTGCCCACACTAGCCCCGATGAGTTGCGCGACCGCCCCGTTGCTCACGATGAGCGCACTGCCGGATCCGTTCCGCCCCACGGTCACTGCGGCATCCACCTTCCAGACCGTGGACGTGCCTGAGACCCGCACCACGCCGCGCGAACCTGCCACGTCGCCCAGAAAAAAAGTGCCTTGCACCAGGTCGGCGTAATTCGAGCCGCCCAGCATGGCCCAAGTCGCCGTGCCCCCGTTCTGGCGACCCACCGCGAAACTGTTCGTCGGGGGCGGCAGCAGCACCGAGCCGCGCAGCGTGGTCAGGCTACCGTCGCTCAGGGCGAGGGTGGAGTTCGTCAGCCCCACGCCGTTGTTCGTGGCGAAGAGCCAGTCCGCCACCACGCTGCCGCCGTTGAGTTGGAAATCACCCTGCCCGCCGCGACCAATTTCGAGCAGCCCTGTCCCGGCCACGTTGGTCACGATCAACGAACCCGTGACGTGCCTGACCGTGTTGGTGGAGGTGGCATTCGTGCCGATCAGAAAACGGTTCGTGAGCAGCCAGAAGGAGCTGCCAATGTCCAGCGTGACGGTGTTGTTCGCGCCGAGGTAGGGAGCGTTGAAGAAAGCGTTGGCGTTCGTCGCGTTGAAAGCCGCCGGCCAGTCCACCGTGTAGCTCACGCTGTTGGTGAAATGCGCGTTGTCCCCCGCGACGGGCACCTGACTCGGCTGCCAGCGGCTGCTGGAATTGAAGGAACCGTCGAAGGAACCGCCTCCGCCTCCTACACCACTGCGCTTCCAGTAGTGATCCGCCGCCCCTCCCGATGGGACCAGGAGCAGCAGTCCCAAGCCGGGCAGAAGAAGATGGGCGACCAGTTGCCGGGCGAGCGAACAAGTTTTCCAATGAGAGTTCATCATGAGTGGTAAGCCGTGCGCCGGGACGTTCTTTCAAGAGAGTGAAGATTATTTTTGGAAAATATCATGAGGCGCGGGCGGCGGGTTTGGTCGCGCGTCATCGTTCCGGCTTGGTCGGGCCGGCGTCCCGGTATGATCCCCCGCGGGCCGCGTCTCACAAATTAATGCGCAGGAGGAAGAACCGCTTTGGCTCCCCCGGCGTGACCGCGTTCGTGAATTGGAACCTGCCGTTCACATCCAATTGGTTCGTGGCCAGCACGGTCCAGTTCGTCACCGGCAGCGCGACATTGGTGCTGGTGAGCAACTGCACGGGGGCATTGGGCAGAATGAATTGCGCGGACAGGCGCAGCGCACCGCCGGGGAGCAACTGCCAGCCGCTGAGGTACAGCGGCAAATCCTCCGTCACCCGCAGCGTGCCATCCACGGCCAGCGTGTTGGTGTTCCACGAACGGCCCGGTCCGGGGATGGCGGGGCTGATGGCGCTGAAAGCGCCCGAGTAATGGTTCGCGGCGAACAACTTGAAAGCGTCGCCCGCCATCAGGCTGCCGCCGAGATTGGTGAGGAGCAGCGTGCCGCCGTAAGTCAGGTTAGACACGCCCACCACGCTGTCGTTCGTATTCTGTGCCCGGTTCAGTTCAAAAAAGTTCGTGCTGCCAGCGGCGAGCGTCAGATCTCCACCGACGGTCAGCCGTCCGATGGAAGCGCCGGGCGCGAGCGTGCCGCCGCTGGAATTGGTGACGTGGCCCACGATGATGCCCAACCCCGTGAGCGTGCCCGCCGCGCGCACGGTCAATCCGCCGTGCAGCCAGTTGGTGCCGCCCGCCTGGAGTTCCAGCCGCGCCGCATCCACACCGTTGCCGACGGCGAGCGGAGCGCCGTTGCTGTGCTGGAGATTCCAGACGCGCAGGGTGCCGCGCTCGAAGTTCAGCACGCTCTGCGGCCCGCGATCCACGAGCAGACGTCGGGCGTGGATGAGTCCGCCGTTCAGCCGCAAAATTCCGACCCCGGCCTCGCCCACCACCAAGTCGCGCAGCCCGGTGTGGTTCGTGACCACCAAGGTTCCGTTCTCCACCGTGACTGCGTTCGTGATGTTGGTCGCGAAGAATAGGGAGCTGATGGTCAGCGCGCCGGATTGGACCACGGCCCCGTCCGAGATGAGAAGTTCGCACCCCGTGCCGTCGTCACCGACCACGAGATTGATCCGGTTGGTCCAGGAAGAGCCGGCCCCGGTCACCTGCACGCGGTTGTTCATGGACTCGACGGTGTTGCCGATGAAGCCACGCTCGGTGACCAGGCGGGCCCCGTTGCTGATGACCAGTGCGTTCCCTGAACTGTAATTGCCTACCACCAGTTGGGATCCGGCGTCCCAAACCGAACCCGCTCCTGTCACGAGCGCAAAATTGTTGGAGGCTCCATTGCTGAGTCCCAAGTAGCCGAGCAGGGAGGACACCCGCGCGCCCCCACTGACCGCCAGCCGATTGGAACTGGCCCCTGAGCCATCTCCCAAGGTCAGCGTAGCGTGGTTGGACCAGACCGTGCCGCTACCCGTCACGTTGACCTGTCCGCGCCGGCTGGTGCCGGGGCCGAGCACGACTTTACCGGAACTGCCCAGCGTGATCGTGTTGGTGCCGCC
>JANNGC010000553.1:0-3628 GCA_031380445.1 Pedosphaera sp. | reverse complement strand
GCGCGGGGCTTCGTTGGAATTCACGAAGCGTAGAATCTTGTCGTCATCTTGCACGGTGCCGATGAAACGCTTTTGTTGCGACACCTGGCCGCGCAGCCACGGAAGCACGGCGGCAAATGTCGCGTTGCGCTTCTCCGGTGCGAGCGTCTGATACTTCGCGCCGCCAAACGCCTTCGCGTCGCCGCCCTTCTCCGCGTATTTCTTCTCGATGAACTGCGACGCCTTCTCGATGTAGCTCAGCGTGAGGTGATAGCACTCCTTGTCGTCATCGGCCCACGAGATGAAGCCGTGCTGGCCCATCATGATGGCTTTGGCCTTCGGGTTCTTGCGGCAAATCTCCTGCATCGCGAGGCCCAGCTCAAAGCCGGGGCGCATCCACGGCACGTATTCCATTTCGCCGGCGAAAATTTCCTTCGTCAGTTCCACGCAACGCGCCGACGCGGCAATCGCGATGATGGCGTTCGGGTGCATGTGATCCACGAACTTCGCCGGGATGAAGCTGTGCAGCGGTGTGTCGATGGATGAAGCGCGCGGGTTCAAATTGAACGTGGTGTGATTGTACGCAGCCACCATGTCATCCTCGGCCTGCGACTTCAGTCCCTTGTCGGTGCGCGCGGCGTAGCTCTTCTGCAAGCCGACGAGCTTCGACTGGTAGAGCGAGGAGAAATTTTCGCGCAAGCTGGTGCGCAAATCACCGCCGGAGCCTTTGACCCACAGCACTTCCACCTGCTCGCCGGTCAGCGGGTCGCGCTCCATGAGCTTCGACGAGGTATTGCCACCGCCGGTGTTGGTGATGCGCTGGTCGGCACCGAGCTTGTTCGAGCGATAGACGAGACGGTCCACGCCGGAGAGTTTCGCTGCATCAGAGTCATTCCAGAGGTCGTTGACGAATTGGTATTTCATATTGGCGAATCCGGCTTTGGTCTCGCGCCGGGCGAACAGTTCAAGACGGAGCGCGCTTGGAGGCAATGACTAATTGCCGGGCGGTTGGCGGTGAGATGCATTTGCAGTTTTTGCAACACGAGACTGGAAAGTCTCGCAACCTGCCGACAGGAATGCCGGCGTTACGGGGTGCCTGTGCAGCCGGACCGGTCGCGGCGCGACCAGTTCCACCAGCCATTCCATGAACCGAGGCGAGCTCCTCTCCGACAAAGTTCTTTGTCACCCTCGCGTTCTCCGGCATCCTCACGACGATGAAGGGTAAGAGACGCGAGGCGCGCGAACGCGCCGTCCAGTTCCTGTTCCAGCATGATTTGAATCCGCCCGAGAATCTCGACGCGGCCCTCGAACATTTCTGGAACTCGCAACGCATGGCGGCATTGGTGGATGAGAAAAACGCGAAGGCCAACTGGGGCGAGAAAGTCGAACTGCCGCCGCCGACCACCGAGGACGCGGCCATGCGGCTCTTCGCCGACCCGCTCATTCGCGGCACGCTGGAGCAGCGCGACGCATTGGATGAAGTGATCAAAAAGCACGCCAAGAACTGGGACTTGCCCCGCATCGCCGCCGTGGACCGCAACATCATGCGCCTGGCCATTTACGAGATGCTGCACCGCGACGACATCCCGCCGGTCGTGAGCATCAATGAGGCGGTGGACATCGCGAAAAAGTTCTCCACCGAAGACAGCGGAAAATTCGTGAACGGCATCCTCGACAAGGTGAAGAGCGATTTGATGCGCCCGGCGCGCGGCGACGTGAAATAATCATGTTCGCTGACCTCCATCTCCACACGAATTTCTCCGACGGCACCTACACGCCCGAAGAGCTGGCCGGGCATGGCGCGCGGCTGAAGTTTCGCGCGCTCGCCCTGAGCGATCACGACACGGTGGAAGGCTGTGAACGCATGGCGGCGGCTTGTGCGTCGCATGGCATTGAGTTCATTCCGGCCACGGAACTGACGGCGGAACTCGACGGCCAGGAGCTGCACATGCTCGCCTACTTCATCAACACCACCGACGCGAAGCTGCTCGTGGAGTTGGCGAAATTCCAAGAAGTGCGCCAGAGCCGCATCCGCGAAATGGTCGCGGCGATTCAGAAGCTGGGCGTGCCGTTGCAGGAAGAAACCGTTTTTGAAGTTGCGAACTGCCGCGCGCCAGGGCGTCCGCACGTCGCACGCGCGCTGGTCAAAGCGGGCTTGTGCCGCTCGCTCGATGAGGCGTTTGAACGCTTCCTGAAAAATGGACGGCCCGCGTGGGTGCCGAAGTTCAAGATGTCCGCGACGGAAGCGATTGACCTTGTCCACGGCGCGGGCGGTCTCGCGGTCATGGCGCATCCGGGGCTGAACCATTGCGATGAATTGATTCCCACGCTCGCGGCGTGCGGCATGGACGGGCTGGAGTGCTATCACACGAAGCATCCGTGGGCGCAGGCCGCGCATTACGAAAAGATGGCCGAGCAGCTCAACCTGCTCGTGACCGGCGGCTCGGACTGCCACGGCATGAGCAAGGGCCGCCCGCTCATCGGCGGCATCAAACTTCCTTATCAGCACGTCGAGAAGATGAAGGAGGCGGTGAAGAAGTGGCAGACCCCGCGCGCTGATGCTGCGGTTCCATCGGCGAACTGAACTTTCCCCATGCTCGGACTCTTCAAAAAGATCAAAGACGGCCTGTCGAAAACGCACGACAAGCTCACGTCGGAAATCAAACGCATCGTCACGCGCTCGCCGAAGCTCACCGCCGAATCGCTCGACGAACTCGAAGCCGCGCTGCTCGCCGCCGATCTCGGCGTGGCCATGACGCAGCAGATTCTCACGGCGGCGAAGAAGGCCTTCGAGTCACAAGGCAAGGCGGGATTGGACTTCCTCGAAATCGCCGCGCGCGAAGTGGAGCAGAGCCTTTCGGCAAATGACGCCGAGTTGAAGAAGCTGCCCGCCGGTCTGACCGTCGTCTCGATGATCGGCGTGAACGGCACGGGCAAGACCACGACCAGCGCGAAGCTTGCGCATCTCATTCAACAGCGCGGCCAGACTTCCGTGCTCGCGGCCTGCGACACGTTTCGCGCCGCCGCCGTCGAGCAGATCAAAATCTGGGGCACGCGGCTCAACGTGCCGGTCATTGCCGGCGCGCACGGCGCGGACCCGGCGGCCATCGCGCACGACGCCATTGTGGCCGCGCAGGCGCGCAATGCCGACTACCTTTTCATCGACACTGCGGGCCGCCTGCACACGAAGCACAACTTAATGCAGGAACTTCAGAAGGTGCATCGCGTGATGGACAAGAAATTTCCCGGCGCACCGCACGAGACGCTGCTCGTCCTCGACGCTACCACCGGCATGAATGCGCTGAACCAGGCGCGCGAATTCCACAAGGCCGTGAAGCTCACCGGACTCGTCGTGACCAAGCTCGACGGCACGAGCAAGGGCGGCATGGTTGTGGCGATTCAGAAGGAGCTGGGCATCCCGATCAAATTCATCGGCGTGGGCGAGCAGGCGGATGACTTGCAGCCGTTCAACGCGAAGCAGTTTGCCGAGGCGCTGTTCAGTGTGAAGGGGTAGCGCGGGCTGGCGATTCAACTTTCTCGGATGCGTTTGGAGGTTTCACGGTTCCAAAGCGGCGCTAAAGCGACCGCACTCCAAACGCTCCGCGCAATTCAAGGCGCTGGATGCTACGCGTCAGCGTTTGGAGTGCGG
>JANNGC010000521.1:0-2307 GCA_031380445.1 Pedosphaera sp. | reverse complement strand
CCTGTCCACAAAACCCCACAACCACACCCCCCCGGGGGGCCCCCCTGGGGCGGGGGGCCCGCGGGGCCGGCCCCCCCACTACCAGGCCAACGCGCACAACTCACCGTGATCATTCGCGCGATGGTCGGGCGCGAGCTTTCGGAAATTTATCCGCGCACGCCGCACGAACTCGGCGCACCGGTGCTGGAGTTGAAAAGCATTTCTGCGGAACCCAAGCCGCGCTCGGTCAGCTTCACGCTCCGCGCCGGAGAAATTCTCGGCCTCGCCGGACTGGTCGGCGCGGGACGAACCGAAATGTTGCGCGCGCTGTTCGGATTGGATCGCATCCGTTCAGGAGTCGTGGTCCTCAACGGACGCGAGCGCACGCACGCGACTCCCACGGATCGTCTGCACGACGGCATCGGCCTGCTCAGTGAGAACCGCAAGGAGGAAGGGCTGATGCTGAACCGCTCGCTCGCGGACAATCTGACCGTGACCAATTTCGGCCCGGTCGCCAGCGCCGGCTTCGTCAGTCTCAGTCGCCAGCGTCAAACCACTCAGCAGTGGATGACCCAACTTCAAGTGCGCGCCCAAAACGCCGCGCAACCCATCGGCGAACTCTCCGGCGGCAACCAGCAGAAGATCGCCATCGGTCGCCTGCTCCATCACGACGCGAAAATTTTCCTGCTCGACGAGCCGACGCGCGGCATTGATGTCGGGAGCAAGGCGCAGATTTACCGGCTCATCGGCGAACTGGCGGCGCAGGGAAAATCCGTCGTCTTCGTCAGCTCGTATCTGCCGGAACTGCTCGGCGTCTGCGACACCATCGGCGTGATGTGCCGGGGCGTGTTGAGCGAGGTGAAGCCGGTGAGCGCGTGGACGGAACACAGCCTCATCGCGGCGGCGGTGGGGGCGAACGACTTGGATGGGGAATTGAGGATTGAGGATTGAGGATTTGGGAATGGGGATTGAACACTTGCACACATGACACCTGAAGAAATGTCGGAGCGGCTCTGGGAGTTTGCGGCCCGCGTGGCGAAAGTCGTGGATGCCTTGCCCGACACTCGAATGGGCCGACACATTGCCGGACAGCTCTGCCGGTGTGGAACTTCCAGTGCGCCAAATTACGACGAAACCATCGCCGCCGAGAGCCGCGCGGACTTCATTCACAAGCTGTCCGTGGCCTGGAAGGAAATGCGGGAAACAAGAGGCTGGCTGCGCTTCATTGGAAAGCTGCAAATGTTGCCGGCCAAACGCATGTCCCCCTTGATTGACGAAAGCGACCAGCATTGCCGCATCCTCTCGTCATCCGTGGCCACCGCCCAAGGCAAATCCCGGACGCGCCACACACCAACCGCGCCATTCCCAAATCCCAAATCCTCAATCCCCAATCCTCAATCTCTTACCACCCCATGACCCGCCCGACCCTCCGCCAACTCTTCACCATCCTAGGCCCTTTCCTCGGCCTGCTCTTCGTGCTCGGCATTTTCTCGATCCAAGCGGACGTGCGCGAGGTCTTCCTGACCGGCGGGAATTTCAAAATCATTTTCACCCAGACCGTCATCGTCGCCATCGGTGCGCTGGGCATGACGCTTATCATCGTTAGCGGCGGCATTGATCTCAGCGTCGGCTCGGTCGTGGCGTTGACGAGCGTGGTTGGCGCGAAATTGCTCTCGCTGCCGGAGCCGTGGGGGACGACGGGCGTCATCGCGGCGACGGTCTGCGCGGGCGCGCTGGTCGGCGCGATCAACGGCTCGCTCATCGCGGGCTTTCGCATGATGCCCTTCATCGTGACGCTCGGCATGATGGGCGTGGCGCGCGGCGCGGCCAAGTGGCTCGGCAACAGCCAGACCGTGAACTACGACGAGAAGGCGGCGGTGAACTCCCTCATGGCGATGGACGAGCCTTACAAATTCTTCCCGCTGCCCACCGGCGTCTGGATCGCCATTGCGCTGGCGGTGGTCGTGGCGGTGCTGCTGCGGCAGACAGTTTTTGGCCGCTACATTTTCGCCATCGGCTCGAACGAGAGCACGGCGCGGCTCTGCGGCATTCGCGTGCGGATGCACAAGGTCATCATCTACGCGCTGGCGGGACTGCTCTTCGGCATCGCGGGATTGATGCAGCTCTCGCGGCTCACGCAGGGCGATCCGACGGTGGCGATTGGACTGGAGTTGGACATCATCGCGGCGGTGGTGATTGGCGGGGCGAGTTTGAGCGGCGGCACCGGCAGCATTCTTGGCTCAATGATTGGCGCGCTCATCATGGCCGTGTTGCGGAACGGCTCGAACCAGATGGGCTGGCCGACCTACATGCAGGAAATCATCATCG
>JANNGC010000495.1:0-1926 GCA_031380445.1 Pedosphaera sp. | reverse complement strand
CTGCTCGCCGCTCGTCGAGGGCGGAGCGGTGATTCTGAACATCGGAGGCGCAGGCGCGGGCGTCGTCGCGTTCGACACGGCGACGGGAAAAGTTCTGTGGCAGACGACCAGCGAGGAAGCCAGCTACTCCTCGCCGACCGCCGCGACCATCGGCGGGCAGCGGCGCCTCTTCGTCTTCGGACGCAAGCATCTGCTCGCACTCGACCGTGAGGGAAAGCTGCTCTGGGAATTTCCGTGGACGCCGCGCATTGAGGCGTCGGTGAGCGCCGCCACGCCGCTGATCATCGGCGAACAGGTGTTCATCTCGGCGAGCTACGGCGCGGGCGCGGCGCTGCTGCGTGCGGCGGGTGCGAAGCCCGAAGTCGTATGGAGCGGCGATGACAGTCTCTCCAGCCACTACTCGTCCATAGTGCAGCAGCGCGGCTTTCTCTACGGCTTCGATGGCCGGCAGGAACAACGCGCCCGCCTGCGCTGCGTGGAACTGGCGACGGGGAAAGTGCGCTGGAGCGAGGAACGCTTCGGAGTCGGAGCCATCATCGTGGTCGGGGACAAGTTGTTGATCCTGACTGAGCGTGGCGAACTCCTCGTTGCGCCTGCATCGCCGGAAAAATTCGCGCCCACGGCGCGCGCGCAAATCCTCGGCACCGACATCCGCGCGCATCCCGCGCTGGCGGACGGGCTGTTCTTCGCCCGCGACAAGGGCATGCTGGTCGCGGTGGACTTGCACGGGCGGCCCTGAGAGGGACACGCCCAGGTAGTGGGGCAGCCGTCCCGGCTGCCGCATGTCCACTGGCCGTCCCGGCTGGTGGTTCTTCAGCCGAGACGGCCAAAGGACTATGGCAGGCGGGACGCCTGCCCCACTACGAAACGCACGAAGCACAGCACGACAAATCTCGAATTTCATGAACACCACAACTACTCTCCCGAACACGATGGAATCGCCACCGAAGGAAGCATCCGAGCGCCCGCCCGCGCCGGCACCGCGCCGCAAAGACGCGCGGCGGCCCAAGCCCCGCCGCTGGCTGCCGTACTTGGGGGCGCTGGTTTTGATTGCGCTCATCGTCGCTGGATTGTGGCCGAAGCCCATGCCCGTCGAGACGGTCAAAGTCGTGACCGGCAGCCTGCGTGCCACGGTGAACGAGGAAGGCAAGACGCGGATCAAGCAGCGCTTCCTCGTCTCCGCGCCGGTGGCCGGGCAGTTGCGGCGCATTCCGTTCAAGGCCGGGGCAGAAATCATCGCGGGCGAAACCGTCGTCGCGGTCATTGATCCGCTTGCGCCGGTGCTGCTGGACGCCCGCACTCGCGCGCTGGCCGAGGCACGCCGTGACACCGCCGCCGCGAATGTCGAACGCGCCCGCGCCGCGCAAAAGTTCGCCGCTAGCGAATTGAAGCGCTTTGAAATCCTCTTCGCCGAAAAGACTGTTTCCATCCAGGAACTCGAACAGGGCCAGTGGCGCGAAACGACCGCCGCGAAAGAACTGACGGCGGCCGAGGCCGCGCGGCGACAGGCCGAGGCGGAACTCGCGGAGTTCAGCCCGACCACTTCTGCTCAGTCGCGCCCGCCCACCGAAGTCAAGGCGCCCGCCAGCGGCCGCGTGCTGCGCGTGCTGGAAGAAAGTTCGCGCGTGGTTACATCTGGCCTGCCGCTGGTGGAAATCGGCAACCCCGCCGACCTCGAAGTGGTGATTGAAGTTCTCTCGCGCGACGGCGCGGCGATTCAGCCCGGCACCCGCGTGGAACTGGAACAGTGGGGCGGCGCGGAAGCACTGGAGGCACGCGTGCGGCTCGTCGAGCCAGCGGCGTTCACGAAAGTCTCCGCGCTCGGCGTGGAGGAACAGCGTGTGAACGTCATCGCGGACATCGTCACGCCCGTGGAGAAGCGCGCGAGTGTGGGCGACAATTTCCGCGTTGAGGCGCGCATCATCA
>JANNGC010000493.1:0-18292 GCA_031380445.1 Pedosphaera sp. | reverse complement strand
CAACAAATTGCGAAGGCCGGCTTCACCGATGTCGAGCGCCGGATCCGCGTCGAGCGCGTCATCACGCCGGCCGATTGGGATCAACAATTTGAGATTCATCTCGGTGCGACCTTCAACCTCGCGCACTCGCTCGATCAGCTTCTGCACCTGCGCCCGCGCAACCGCTTCGAGGATCTCGACGGCGTGTATCTCGTCGGCGGCGGCACGCATCCCGGCAGCGGCCTGCCGGTGATTTTTGAATCCGCCCGCATCAGTTCACGCCTGCTGCTCGAGGATTTTGGCATGTCGCTCGGGGAAGCGAAGCGCCGTTCGTTCACTATGTCGGAAGAGCGCGCCGCGCTCCTGGAAACCGCCTGATGAAGATCCCGATCACATTTTTCGACGACGTGCGGGATGGCGAGCCGCCGTCCGCGTTCGCGTCGGAACGTGGGGCGGACCTCGATCTCACGCCCGTGCGCGCTGCGCAGCATCAGTGGGCTGCAACGCCGGTGCGCGAGCGGCTGCGTGTGATCAAAAAATTCCGCCACGCCCTCGCCACTCGCTCCACGGAACTGGTCCGCGCTTTGCAACCGGCCAGCGAGATGGAGGCGGCGGAAATTATCTCCGCGCAAGTCATCCCGCTTGCCGAGGCGTGCAAATTTCTGGAACGCGAGGCGGAAAAACTTTTATGCGTGAACCGCCGCCCGCGCGGCCCGCTCCCGCTCTGGCTGCGCGACACGCGCGCCGAGGTGCATCGCGACCCGTGCGGCGTCGTGCTGGTGGTCGCGCCATCGAACTATCCGATCTTCCTTCCCGGCGTGGTGCTCGTGCAGGCGCTTGCGGCGGGCAATGCCGTGCTGCTCAAGCCCGCGCCGGGCGGCGGCGCGGCGGTGGACGCGCTGTTAAATTTGTTGTGCGCTGCTGAACTGCCCGCCGCGCTGGTGCTGAAACTGGACGAGAGCGCCCGTGCTGTTCACGACGCGCTCGCGGCGGGCGTGGACAAAGTCGTCTTCACCGGCTCCGCCGCGACCGGCCAGAAAATCCTCCACGCCTGCGCCGCGCAACTCGTGCCGGCCACGATGGAACTTTCCGGCTGCGACGCCATGTTCGTGCGCGCCGATGCCGACGTGCCGCTGGCCGCGCGCGCGCTGCACTTTGGCCTGCGCCTGAATCGCGGCGCGACCTGCATCGCCCCGCGGCGCGTCTTCGTCCACGAGTCGCGCGCGTCGGAGTTCGAGGCGGAGTGCCGGCATCTGTTTTTCGAAAGCGAAACGTGGACAGGCCATTCAACCAATGGCGAGCGTAGTGGGGCAGCCGTCCCGGCTGCCACCAGTCCACCGGACGGAGGCGGGCGGGACGCCTGCCCCACTAACGAAGCCCCGCCGCTCGTCGTGCAACTCATTGCCGAAGCCACGGCGCAAGGCGCGCGTGTCCTCACTGGTGCGGTGAATCCTCTCGGCGAAGTCACGTTCCCGCTGCTCGTCACCGACGCCAACTCAACGATGCGCCTGCTGCGCGAAGATCATTTCTCCTCCGTCGCCGCCCTCGTCGTCGTGCGCGACGACGACGACGCGCGGGCCGCGAATGACGAGTGTCCCTACGCCCTCGGCGCGAGCGTCTTCTCCGTGGACGAGGCGGACGCGCGCGCCTTCGCCACGCGGGTCAACGCCGGCAGCGTGGTCATCAACGACCTCATCGTCCCCACTGCTGATCCGCGTCTGCCGTTCGGCGGACGACAGCAGAGCGGCTTTGGCGTGACGCGCGGCGCGGAGGGTTTGCTCGAACTCACCGTGCCGAAAGTGATCATCACGCGGCGCGGCAACTGGCGTCCGCACCACGTCGCGCCGCGCGCGGACGACGCCGAGTTCTTCACGCAATTTCTTTCCCTGACTCACGCTCCGAACTGGAGCACGCGGCTCAAATCCGCGCTCGCGCTCTTTCGCGCCGCGCGCCAACGCAGAAAATCATGAACTCCACCTCTCACAAAATCGGCATCATCGGCGGCGGACTGGGCGGACTCGCCTCGGCCTGCACGCTCGCGGCGCGCGGCCATGCGGTCGTGCTGTTCGAGCGCAACGACTGGCTCGGCGGCAAGGCGGCGGTGCTGGAGCGCGACGGCTTCCGCTTCGACATGGGGCCGACGATTCTCACGCTGCCCTCGGTCTTGCACCGCATCTTTGGCGAGGCGAACCGCCGGCTCGGAGACTATCTCGAACTGGTGCGCCTCGACCCGCAGTGGCGCAGTTTTTTCGAGGACGGCACGACGCTCGATTTGCGCGAGAAGCTCGATGACATGACGCGCGAGTTGTCGGCCTTCGCGCCCGGCAGCGTGGACGGCTACCGCGCCTTCCTGCGGCACGCGGAGAAGTTGCACGACATTTCCGAACGGTTCTTTTTTCACAAATCCATCGGCGGCATGGGCGACATGTTCAACGCCTCGAATTCGTTTCGCGCCAGCACGCTGCGCGATCTCTGGGCCATGCGCCTGGGCCGCAGCATGGCCGCCACGGTGCGGAGCCATGTGCCGGACGCGCGCGTGGCGCAGATGATTGATCATTTCACGCAGTACGTCGGGTCCGCGCCCGACCAGTCGCCCGCCGTGCTCTGCGGCATCGCCTCGATGCAGACGCACGAGGGCGTGTGGTATCCGCGCGGCGGCACGGGCGCGGTGCCGCGCGCGCTGCGGAAGCTGGGGGAGGAACTCGGCGTCGAGTTCCGCACCGGCACCGAGGTGACGCAGGTGCGCCTGCGCGGGAGTGAAGCAATCGGGGTGGAGACCGCCGCCGACGGGTTCGTGCCGTTGCGGGCCGTGGTGTCGAACTGCGACACCGTGCGCACGCACCGCGAACTGGTCGGCGGAATTCCCCGGCAGCGTTTCGAGAAGCGGCGTAGCTACGAAGCCGCGTGTTCGGGTGTGGTGCTCTATCTTGGGCTGTCGAAACGCTACGATCACTTGCTGCATCATAACTTTGTTTTCTCACGTGATCCGCATGAGGAGTTCGACTTCATCTACAAGAAGGGCGAACCCGCGCCTGACCCGACGTGCTACGTCTGCGCTCCCGCGCGCACGGAGCCGGGCGTCGCGCCGCGTGGCGGTGAGGCGCTTTACGTTCTCGTTCACACTCCGTATCTGCGTCCGCATCACAACTGGCGCGAGATGCTCCCGCGCTACCGCCAGACCATCATCGAGAAACTCAAGCGCGTGGCGGGCCTGGAAGACATCGAGCAACGCATCGTGTGCGAGGACGCGCTCACGCCGCAGAGCATCCACGACCGCTACCGTGTCTTGAACGGCGCGATTTACGGGCTGGCGAGCCACGGGAAATTTGCCGGCGCGTTCAAGCCGGGGAATCGCAGCCCCGACGTGCGCCGGCTTTATCTCGCGGGCGGCTCGGCGCATCCGGGACCGGGGATGCCGATGGCGCTGATGTCCGGCTGGATCGCGGCGGACGTGCTCGACACGGACGCGGGCGACTGGCCCGCCGCAGAAGGCGAGCCGACGGTGCACGCGGGCGTCGCGCACTGAAGCTGCGCCATGAACTCCGCACGAAAATCCAGTCCGGCCCCGGCGGTCTCGCCGCTGTGGATGCGCTGGTTTTCGGCCTACGCGGAGCGCTACGTGCGGAAACATTTTTACGCCGTGCGCGTGCTGCGCCCGCCGCCGCCGCTCTCGTCTGCGCCGCTCGTCGTGTTTCTCAATCACGCCTCGTGGTGGGATCCAATGACGTGCCTCGTGCTGCGCAACCGTTTCTTCATGCAGCGCGAATCGTTCGCGCCGATTGATGCCGACGCGCTCGCGAAATATCCGTTCTTCCGCAAGCTCGGTTTCTTCCCGGTGGAACAGCACAGCGCGCGCGGGGCGATTGAATTTCTGCGCGGCTCGACCGAAGTGCTGGCGCGTCCGAACGCCGCGCTCTGGCTCACGCCGCAGGGCCGTTTCGCCGACGCGCGCGAGCGACCGGTTGAGTTTCGCAGCGGCTTGGCGCATCTCGCCGAGCGCGTGCGGACGGCGACGTTTCTGCCGCTGGCCGTGGAGTATTCGTTCTGGGAGGAGAAGCGGCCGGAAATTTTCGTGAACTTCGGCGAGCCGTTTTTGATCACGGACTCGGCGAGCGTGCGGCTGCGCGCGGACGCGCCCGCGCTTTTTTTCGAGAGCCGTCTGCGCGCGGCGCAGGAGGAGCTGGCCGAGGCGGTCATCCGCCGGGACGCCGCGATGTTCCGCACGCTGGAGCGTTCGCGCGGCGGCGTGGGCGGAGTCTATGATTGGTGGCGGCGCGCGAAGGCCGCATGTCGTGGAGAAAAATTTCAACCGGAGCATGGATTGAAATGAATGCGGTGCGGCGAGAAACGGAGAGGCGGTTGGTGAATTGGGCGGCCCCGGTTTGTTTCGCGCCCGCCCTCACCCCGGCCCTCTCGCCCGGGGAGAGGGAGAACGGCAGTCAGCCTCACTGCTGTCCATCGCGTCCGACTCGACGAACACTGCCTGACTTTCTCCCTCTCCGAGCGGGAGACAGCTGGGGTGAGGGAGAACGCCACCTTATCCAGTCCAGCGCCCAAAAACAGAGGAAGCAGCAACGATGATTCTCCTCGCCTCACTCTGCCTGCTCTGCGCGCTGATTCCGTGCGCGCTGTTCCTCCGCAACCTTGGATTGTATCGAGCACCCGCCGCGCCGCGTGCTGATCAGAAATTGCCGCGCGTCTCCGTCCTCATCCCCGCGCGCAACGAAGAGGCCAACATCCCCGCCGCGCTGGCCTCGGTGCTCGCCAATCGCGGCGTGGACTTTGAAGTCGAGGTCCTCGACGACCACTCGACGGATCGCACGGCGGAACTCGTGCGGGAATTTGCGGTGCGAGATTCGCGCGTCCGGTTGGAGACGGCTCCGCCGTTGCCGCAGGGGTGGTGCGGCAAGCAGCACTCCTGTGCTGCCCTGGCCGGACGCGCCTCCGCGCCGCTGCTCGTCTTCATGGATGCCGACGTGCGGCTCGCGCCGGACGCGCTGGCCCGCATGGCCGCGTTCGTCGTCGAGCGGGATGTGGCGCTGGCGAGCGGCGTGCCGCGCCAGGTGCTCGGCACCGCGTGGGAAAAAGTTCTTCTCCCGTTGATTCATTTCGTGCTGCTCGGCTTCCTGCCCATTGGGCGAATGCGCCGCAGCGTGGAGCCAGCCTACGCCGCCGGTTGCGGACAGTTGTTCATCGCGCGCGCCGAGGACTACCGAGCCTGCGGCGGACACAGTGCGATTCGCGCGTCGCTGCACGACGGCATCCAACTGCCGCGCGCCTTCCGCCGGCACGGTTGCAAAACGGATTTGTTCGACGCCACGCCGCTCGCCTCCTGCCGGATGTATCAGAGCGCGGCGGAAGTTTTCGCGGGCCTGGGCAAGAACGCGATTGAAGGACTCGCCGCCCCGAGCCGTATCGTTCCGTTCACGGTGCTGCTCGGTCTCGGGCAAGTGCTGCCGTTCGTGCTCGTGGCGATTCCAAGCCTGCCGACCTTCGCGAAACTTATCGCGGCGCTCGCGGCGTTGCTGGCGTGGCTGCCGCGCTGGATTGCTTGCGTGCGCTTCAAGCATTCGCCGCTCGGCGCGCTGCTGCATCCGCTTGGCGTCGCCGTGCTGCTGTTGATTCAATGGCAGGCGCTCTCCCGCCACTGGCGCGGGCGTCCGGCGGAGTGGCGCGGACGCAGCTACGCGAAGCCCGCCGCGCTGCTGCTGGCGCTGGCCGTCGCGGGGTTCTCGGCAGAGCAGGGGACGAATGCGCCCGCGCCCATCGCGGATTTCACACTCACCGATCAGCACGGCGTCACGAATCACTTCATCACGCCGCGCACGAACCTGAGCTTCATCGTCGTGGCGGATCACAAAGGTTCCGAGCAATTGGAGAAATGGATTCAGTTCGTGCATGACCGGCACGTCGGCGCCCTGGCGATCATCGGCGTGGCTGATGTGGCGAAAGTTCCCGCGCCGCTCCGTCCGCTCGTCCGCCGCGCGTTTGTGAAAGATGTGAAACACCCGGTGCTGCTCGACTGGACCGGAAACGTCATCAAACTTTTTCGCCCCGTGCCGAACGTCGCAAACATTTATCTCGTGCGGACGAACGGCATCGTGGCGGCGCAGTGGGCAGGCGCGGCCAGCAAAGCCCGGCTCGAAGAAGTGACCCAGGCCATCCGCGCGGCGTCCCCTTAAGCTCTCGCCTGGCCGGATGTGGGAGGCCGCCCGGCGCGCGGGCTTTCCAGCCCGCAGCCTTGTGAAACGAAGAGCGGTATCCGCAAGTTCTTACGCCCTCGCCCGGCGAACATGGCTGCGGGGTGGAAAGCGCGCGCGCCGTCGCCTCATCACCGTGCTTGCAGCCTCCGCAGGGGTTCAACAATCTCCGGCCATGAAAACCACCGCCCTGCTGATCCTGGCCCTGTCGTCATGGCTCGCGAGTGCGGCCGACGTGCCGGTGCAAGACGGCCTGCTCCTCCACCTCGACGCGGCGAATCAAAACGCGCTCCGCAAAGCCGCCGAACTGCCGCCGGTGTCGGACGGCCGCCCGCTCGACCGCTGGCTTGATTCCTCCGCACGCGCGCTCCTCGCCACGCAACCGCTGGCCGCGAGCCGGCCCGTCTTCCGCGCGGATGGCGCCGAGGCGTTCGTGCGCTTCGACGGCAAGGATGATTCCCTCGCGCTCTCGGTTGGAAAGAAGCGCGTGAGGGAACTGACGGTCTTCATGCTCGCCGCGCCGCGCGCAAATCGCGGCTCGTTCGTCGGAATGTTCGGCAGCGCGGTCGCGGGGCAGAATGATTTCAACAGCGGGATCAATCTTGATCTCGGCCCGGCGGCGACGAAGGAACTGAGCGTGTTGAATGTCGAGTCGGCGGGCAGCCCCGGTTTTAAGAACTTCATCCAGCCCGGAAAAAATCTCGCGGCGCATCTGCCCTTCGAGGGCTTTCACGTTTTCACCCTGCGCTCGAAAGCGGGCGCGAGAGGCAGCGAATTGTTCCTCGACGGAATTAAACTTGGCGACCGTGAGCGCAAAGAATCCAGCCTCGGCCTCGACGAGATGGTCATTGGCGCGCGGCTCTACTCGAACGATCCGGCGGAGCCGCCCTTCGTGCAGGGTTCCTTCGACGGCGATCTCGCGGCGGTGCTGGTCTATGAGCGCGCGCTGAACGACGGCGAGCGCAAGTCGGTCGAGGAATCCTTGTTCGCGCGCACGGCGGCTTTGAACGCGCTCGCGTCCGGCAGCCGCGGCCACGCGCTGGAAACAATGAAGGACGCGCCGGTGGTGCAGATGTTCGCGCCGGGCTTCGCGGTGGAAGAACTGCCGTTGAAAATGCGAAACCTCACCGGCGTGCGCTACCGCCATGATGGCGTGCTCGTCGCGCTGGGTTACGACGGGCGCATTCATCTCGTCACGGATTCCGACGGCGACGGGCGCGAGGACCGGTCCACGGTGTTCTGGGACAAGTCCTCGTTGCGCGGGCCGATTGGCCTGGCCTTGCTGCCCAAGAATGATCCGCGCGGCGAAGGCGTGTTCGTCGCGAGCAAGGGGAAGGTTTCGCTCATTTTGGACAAGGATCGCGACGGTGTGGCGGATGAAGAAATCATCGTGGCGAAAGGCTGGAAGGAAATCGCGCAGAGCGTGGACGCCATCGGTCTCGCCGTGGATCCGAAGGACGGCTCGATCTACTTCGGACTCGGCACGGCGAACTACGCCAATGGCTACCTCGTCGATGCGGCCACGGGAAAAGCAGGCTACGAAATCACCACCGAGCACGGGACGATTCAGCGCGTGTCGGCGGACTTCTCGAAGCGCGAGACGTTTTGCACCGGCACGCGGTTCACCTGTGCGCTCGCGTTCAACCGGCTCGGCGATTTGTTCGCGTCGGAACAGGAAGGCGCGACGTGGCTGCCGAATGGCAACCCGTTCGATGAGTTGCTGCACATCCAGCCGGGGCTGCATTACGGCTTCCCGCCACGGCATCCGAAGCATCTGCCGCAGGTGATGGATGAGCCTTCGACCTTTGACTACGGCCCGCAGCATCAGAGCACGGTGGGCATGATCTTCAACGAGGGCGTGAACGGCGGGCCGAGTTGGGGGCCGACGAACTGGGCGGGCGACGCGCTGCTCTGCGGCGAATCACGCGGCAAACTGTATCGCACCAAGCTCGTGAAAACTCCGGCGGGCTACGTCGCGCAGAATCATCTCATCGCCAGCCTCACGATGTTACTCGTGGACGCGTGCGTGACGCCGAAGGGCGACTTGCTGCTGGCCTGTCACAGCGGCCCGCCTGACTGGGGTACCGGCCCGGCGGGCGAGGGGAAAATTTTCCGCGTGCGTCACGTCGCGAAGGAAACACCGCAGCCCGTGCTGGCGTGGGCGGCGGCACCGGATGAATTCCGCATCGCGTTCGATCAGCCGCTGAAAGACTCCGACTGGGCGGGCGCGCGCGAAAAGACGCGCATCGAAGCCGGACGCTACGTGAGTGCGGGTGACCGTTTTGAAACCATCCGCCCCGGCTACCAGATCGTGCGTGATCAGATGGCCGCGCCACGCCGCTGGGTCGAGGTGCAAAGCCTCGCGCTCAGTGCGGATCGTCGGACCATGGTGCTGCGTGTGCCGCGCCAGACGGAGGCCGTGGGCTACGCCATCACGCTGCCCGTGCCCGCGTCGTGGCGGACGGACAGCGCCATCGCGCAGAAGCCGGAGATGGATCTCGCGCTCACGCTGAACGGCCTTCAGGCCACGCTCAAATACAGCGGTCAATCCCCGCGCGTCGTGCTGCCCCATCCATCGCTGGTGGTCTCGGCGCAGTTCACCGCCGGCTCCGCCGACCACGAAGATTTCCTGCGGCAGGTGGTCAGCGCTTCCGCCGACCGCCGCATGGTCAACCTGGCGGGGAACATCAATCTGGCGAACATTTTTGTCCCCGTCGTTCAGCCCGGTTCCAAGCTCGATTATGATGTGAGCGCGGACACGTTCGCCCATCGCACCATGAGCGTCCGGCAGGATTTCTCCACCACACAACAGCGGGAGGTCGCGCTGAAACCCAACGACAAATCAACGACCGCTCCGCTACAACTCACCCTTTCTGGCCGGCTCGCCATGGGAGGCGACGGCCTGACCTTCGCGCTGGATGACAAGGTGCGGCCCATCGCGCTCGCGCGTCTCTCCGTGCCGTGGGCTTCAGCCACGGCGGAGAAAAAACCTGGCGCGGACCTCACGCGCACGGATGTGAAAGGCAACTGGCTGCACGGACGCCGCGTGTTCTTTGCCGACGGCGGTTGTGCGACGTGCCACACGATTCGCGGCGAGGGCATCGCGTTCGGGCCGGACTTGTCCAACCTCGTGCATCGCGACCGTGAGTCGGTGATTCACGACATCACGAAACCTTCCGCCACCATCAATCCCGACATGACGGGCAGCCTCGTGAAGTTCAAGGACGGGCCGGAAATGGCCGGCATCATCCGCACGCTGAACGCGGAGAAGATCGTGCTCGGCCTGCCGGCGAACGCCCAATACGAACGCCCGCGCGGCGACGTGGTGAAGATGGAACCGATGAAGGAATCGCTCATGCCCGAAACGCTGGCGGCGAATCTGACCCCGGAACAGATGGAAGACTTGCTGACCTTCCTGCTCACGAATCCGCTGGAGCCGGCGCGCATCACGCGACTCGATCCGCCGATGCCGCCGGCGCGCACGCGCGAGGAGTTGGTTGGTTTTGTGCCGTCGGCCTCGACCGTGCCGGACACGACGAAGCCGCTGCGGATTCTGCTCTGCATTGATGAGAAGGATCACGGCCTGGACGAGCACGATTATCCGGTGTGGCAGCAACGCTGGTCGAAGCTGCTCGCGCTCGCGGACAACGTGACGGTGACGACCGCGAAAGTGTTTCCCACGCGCGAGCAGTTCGCCGCCGCCGATGTCACGGTTTTCAACTCGCGCAACTCCGGCTGGAATGCCGAACGCGCAAAACTGCTCGACGAATACCAGCAGCGCGGCGGCGGCGTGGTCTTGCTGCACTGGTCCATGGCGGGCGGCAATGACGCGCCGGGTTTCGCCGGGCGCGTCGGCATCGCTACGGGCGCCGGCTCGAAGTTTCGTCACGGCGACATGGAGTTGAACTTCACGAACCCGCCGCACCCGATCACGCAGGGCTACACGAAGCTCAAGCTCACGGATGAAACCTACTGGGCCTTCCACGGCGATGAAGCGCGTGTGAACGTGCTCGCGAACGCGGTCGAGGAGAACGCGCCGCGCGCGCAGCTTTGGGCGTACGAGAAAGGAAGGGGCCGCGTCTTCGGCAGCATTCCCGGCCACTACATCTGGACGTTCGACGACCCGCTCTACCGCGTCCTCGTGCTGCGCGGCCTCTGCTGGGCGGCGAAACTGGAGAACGTGGACCGGCTCTCGGAACTCGCGCTGGTCGGCGCGCGCGTGGCGGGGCGGTGAGCGTGCCCCGGTCCGCGCCGGAGCGGGCTGATATTTTTATTTCCACTCTTGCCTCGTTTCCGCCGCGTCGCCCAAAGTCCGCGCCGTAGTGCTCACGCAAACTCAACGACTCAGAGCGCGCCCCACGGAATCACCCGGCGCGAAAACTGTTTCCGCCGCCGACGCCGCCCTCGCGAAGTCGCAGCAGTATCTTTTGAGCATCCAGCATCCCGAAGGCTACTGGGTCGGCGAGCTGATGGTGGACTCCACGCTGGTCTCGGACATGGTGGCCTATCACCACTGGGCCGGCGACCTCGACCCGGAGTGGCAGCGCAAAGCGGTGAACCACATCCTCTCCATGCAGTTGCCGGACGGCGGCTGGAATATTTACACGGGCGGTCCGGCGGAGGTGAACGCCACGATCAAGGCCTACCTCGCGTTGAAACTCGCGGGCGTGTCCGTGACCGATCCGAGGATGCTGCGCGCGCGGGAAATCGCCACGAACCTCGGCGGCGTGCCGCGGATGAACACGTTCTCGAAGCTGTATCTCGCGCTGCTCGGACTGTTCCCGTGGAATTATGTGCCGACTATTCCGGCGGAGGTCATTCTGATCGGCAAGTGGTTCCACGTTAATTTTCACGACATGAGCAACTGGTCGCGCTCCATGCTCGTGCCGCTGGCCATCATCAATCACTTCCAGCCCACGCGCCGCGTGCATGTGGTGATCGATGAGCTGTATCCGCAGGGTTATCACGAGCGCGATCTGGCGCTGGCGCAGGATCCGGAGACGTTCACGTTCCGCAATTTCTTTTTCATCCTCGATGGCTTCCTGAAGCTGTTGGAGCAATACCGCCTGCGCCCCTTCCGCAAACTCGCGTTGAAGAAGGCCGAGCAGTGGATGCTGGAGCGCTTCGAGAACACCGACGGGCTGGCGGCGATTTTCCCGGCCATGCTGAACTCGCTCATCGCGCTCAAGGCTTTGGGCTACGCGGATGATCATCCGCAGGTCGTGCGCGCCGAGCGGGAGTTGAAGCGGCTGGAGCACGAGACCAAGGACAGCGTGCGCATCGAGCCGTGCTTCTCGCCGGTGTGGGACAGCGCGATTGTCGCCATCTGTTTGCATGAGTCGGGCGTGCCCGCGAATCATCCGGCGCTGAAGAAGGCGTGCTCGTGGATCATGGATCACGAGATTCGTTTTCGCGGCGATTGGAAATACAAGAACCCCGCCGACGTGGAGCCGAGCGGCTGGGTCTTCGAATACAACAACCAGTGGAACCCCGACGTGGACGACACGGCGATGGTGTTGCTGGCGCTGCGAAAAATTCCCACCGACAACCCGCAGCGCCGTGATGAATGTTTCGCACGCGGGTTGAAGTGGATGATGACCTTCCAGTGCAAGGACGGCGGCTGGGCGGCCTTCGACAAGGACTGCACGAAGAGCATTCTGGACAAGGTGCCCTTCGCCGATCACAACGCGATGCTCGATCCCGAGTGCGCGGACATCACGGCGCGCATTCTCGAACTGCTCGGCTACGAAGGCTGGGACGTGGAGCATCAGCAGGTTGAGAAGGCGCTGAACTACGTGCGCGACGAGCAGGAGGAGGACGGCTCGTGGTATGGCCGCTGGGGCGTGAATTACATTTACGGCACCTGGCAGGTCGTGCGCGGCCTGCGCGCCATGGGCCTCGACATGAACCAGCCGTGGCTCATCAAAGCGCGCGACTGGCTGGAAAGCGTGCAACACGCCGACGGCGGGTGGGGCGAACGCTGCAACACTTACGACGATCCGGTCTTCAAAGGCCGCGGCCCCAGCACCGCTTCGCAAACGGCGTGGGCCGTCATGGGCCTGCTCGCCTTCGGCGATGCCAGCCGTCCCAGCGTCCAGCGCGGCATCGAATATCTGACCCGCACGCAGGAGCCGGATGGTTCATGGACGGAGAACGAAGTGACGGGCACGGGTTTCCCGAAAGTGTTCTACCTCAAGTACGACATGTATCGGAACGCGTGGCCGCTGCTCGCGCTGGCGACGTATCGCAAGGTGCTGCGTGGTGAACCCATTGGCGACACGGGCGGGAAGTGAGGCGGGTGCTGCGCGCGCTGTTCGCGAGCGGCCGTGCTGGAAAGCCAACGTTACGGCCCCCTTCTTTCTTTTCTGGCCCGCCCGCCCTGCCTTCGTTTATGACCACGCCCGTCAACCCCAGAACTTTTATGAAGCAACATTTTTCTCGTCGCTCGTTCGTGAAGCAGTCGGCGCTCGCCGCCGGGGTGTTCGCCGCCGCGCCTTTCAACATCCTCAACGCGGCCAATGCCGGTGATAAGATTCGCTTCGTGCAGATCGGCTGCGGCGGACGCGGTGCGTCGTCGCATCTGCCCGCCGCGCAGGCCGAGGAACTCGTCGCCATCGTCGATGTCGATGAGAGCAAGCACGCCAACGTGAAGAAATGGCTGCAAGGCAAGGGCGGCGACGCGGACAAGCTCCAGGTCTTCACCGATTACCGGAAGATGTTCGACAAGGTGGGGAAGGGGATTGACGCCGTGTTCATCGCCACGCCGAATCATCATCACGCGCTGCCCGCGCTGATCGCCATGCAGCTTGGCAAAAATGTTTATTGCGAGAAGCCCGTCTGCCACGACATCGGCGAGGCCCGGGCCATGCGCGCGATGGCCGCGAAGACCAAAGTCGCCACGCAGATGGGCAACCAAGGCCACTGCGAAGACGGCTACCGCAAGCTCTGCGAATACATCTGGAGCGGCGTCATCGGCAAAGTCACCGAGACACATAGTTGGACCAACCGCGCCAACGGCGGCGAAGGCCCGCGTCCGGCGAAGGAAGCGCCGCCCGCTGGCATGGACTGGGAATCATGGATTGGCCCCGCGCCCTATCGCGATTTCCACAGCGACCTCCATCCGCACTCGTGGCACGGCTGGTATGACTTCGGCAATGGCTCCATCGGCAACATGGGCTGCCACGTCCTCGACGGCGTGTATTGGGCGCTCAAGTGCGAGCACCCCACGAGCATCGAGGCCGAGCAACTGCGCGGTGGCAGCGACGAGCGTTACCCCATGGGCAGCCGTGTGCGCTGGGACATTCCCGCGCGCGGCGACATGCCCGCGTTCAAAGCCTACTGGTACGAAGGCTTGAACGAGAAGACGACCGGCAAGCCCTCCGGCAACCTCCGCGCCGTCAAAGGCGACGACCGCAACCTGCCCGCGATCCTCCTCGAACTCCGCGCCAAATATCCCGACGAAGGTCTCGACGCCGGCGACAGCGGCACGCTCTACGTCGGCGAGAAAGGCCACATCTTCACCGGCACCTACGGCGACAAGATGCACATCGTCCCCTACGAGAAAATGAAGGAAGTGCCCGCGCCGCCGAAGACCTTGCCGCGTCCGAAAGGCGTGTTCGTGGACTTCCTCGACGCCGTGCGCGCGGGCAAGACCGAGACCGCCGTGCCTTTCGACTACGGCACGCGTCTCACCGAGTTCGCCATCCTCGGCAACCTCGCGATGAAGGCCGGCCTGAACAAGAAAGTGGAATGGGACGGCCCGAACATGAAGGTGAAGAACATCCCCGAGTTAAACGCCTGGGTGTCGCGTCCGGCGCGGAAAGGTTGGACCGCGTAGTCACTTCTCCAAAGCGTTTGGGAAATAAAAAAGCCCGTCCTTTCGGACGGGCTTTGTTTTTGAAAAATACCGCAGCCTAACGCTGCACGCGCGCGTTGCCTTTCCAGATGCTCCAGACCTGTTCTTCGTCCGCCGGTTGGCCGTAGTCGTAGAGGCTCGTGGTCGCGAGCGCGCCGGTGGCCCAGCCGAACTGGACCCACTTCTCCGGCTCCCAGCCCTTGAGAATCGCGTAGAGCAAACCGCCGACGAAACCGTCGCCGCCGCCGATGCGGTCCATGACGGTGATCGGGCGCGGTTCAACGACATGCCATTGATCACCGGCGGCCAGGACGGCGCCCCAGAGGTGATGATTGGTGTTCTCGACTTCGCGCAGCGTGGTGCCGTAGGTCTGCGCGTGCGGATAGGCTTTCTTCACGCGGTTGATCATTTCCTTGAAGCCTTCGATCTGCGCCTTGATGTCCTTGCCGCCGGCTTCGGGGCCTTTCACGCCGAGGCAGAGTTGGAAGTCTTCTTCGTTACCCACGAGGATGTCCGAGACGCTGGCGATTTCGGCGAAGATGGCGCTGAGTTCCTTTTCGCGACCTTTCCAGAAGGTGGCGCGGTAGTTCAGGTCGAAGGAAATCTTCGTGCCGTGCTTCTTCGCGGCGCGGGCGAGTTCGAGGCAGAATTCGCTGGTCTCGGGCGAGAGCGCGCCAACGAGGCCGGAGAGGTGAACGATCTGCACGCCTTCCTTGGCGAAGATGCGGTCGAGATCGAAATCCTTCACGTTCAACGTGCGACCCACTTCACCGGCGCGATCATTCCACACGCGCGGTCCACGGGAGCCGAAGCCGCTGTCGGCGATGTTGATCTGGTGACGATAACCCCACGGCCCGCCCTGCGGCACCTCGGCGCCTTCGTAGTCCATGTGGCGCGCGCGGAGGCTGTCCTTGATCATCTGGGCGATGGGGCTGCCCTTGACGAAGGTGGTGAGCACCTTGACCGGCAGGCCGAGGTAAGCGGCGACGGCGGCGACGTTCGTCTCGGCGCTGGTCACCTGCACCATGAACGTGCCGGCGGTATGGACAGGCCCGCCGTTCGGCGGCGTGAGGCGAAGTCCCATGCTGGTGGGGACAATCAGCGAGTATTTACAGTTTTGCTTGAGTTCAAGTTTCATCGTCATTGGTGCGTCGGCGACGCGAATTTGTAATGGGGCGCGAGAGTGGGAAACGCGCGATTGAAACTCAACAGAAATTCCCGCGGCCGGCGCACGAGTCCCCGCGAAAGACGCTCCACTCCACGCGCGCCTTGCGGACCTCCAACTGGCAGGAGTGGCCAAACAAATGGGCTTTGCTTACACCTCTGCGCCCCCCATGCTCACCACACTCTCAGGACGCGACAAAAGTGAAAGAACGACCATGTCCAAAAGTCTTTCGAAGCCCGACCGCTTCTGTTTCCGGAATTGCCTGCTCGCGCTGATCGGTTTCTTGGCGTGTCATCCAGCGCTGGCGGCGGTGCCCGGCTACTACCGGCAAATCAATTTGTTCGGCACCACCAACCTGTCCGGCCTTTTCCCCTCGGCACCGCTGCTCGAAGCAAGCGATGGCCGGCTCTACGGCACGACCCTGCAAGGGGGCGCTCCCGGATTCGACTTCTCAGGGACCATCTTTGGCGTGAACAAAAATGGCGGCGCCCCCGCCACCCTCCATGTCTTCGGTCATGACTATCCGGCGGGCGGGGTGTCTCCGGCCGGTGGCGTGATTGAAGGCCGGGATGGAATGCTCTATGGCGCGGCCCAGGGCGGCGGCGTGGAGGATGGCGGCATCCTCTTTCGCCTCCAGAAACACGGTGGCGGATTTCAAGTGCTCCATACTTTCATCGCCACCAATGGCGACGGCGCGCAACCCGCTGGGGGATTGTTGCAGGGGAGCGATGGCGCGCTCTACGGAACCACCTTGTCCGGCGGCGGCAGTGGTTTGGGAACCATCTTCCGGTTCCCCACCAACGGCACCGGCTATTCCATCCTCCACTCCTTCACCAATCGCGACACGGGGGCCGCGCCACTCGCCGCGCTGATCGAGGGCAGCGACGGCGCGCTCTACGGCACCACCCCCGATGGCGGCACCAATGACGCCGGCACCGTCTTCGCGCTCGACAAGGACGGCGGCAACTTCCGCGTGCTCCATCATTTTCTTGGCGAGATCGGCTTCGGCCGCGGCCCGTCCACCCGTCTGCTCGAAGGCAGCGATGGCCTGCTCTACGGCACCACGGCTCGGGGTGGTCAAGACACCCCTTCGGGCATCGTCTTCCGGCTCAACAAAAATGGCACCGGCTTCACCCCAGTGCTTCAGTTCAGCGACGGCATCGGCGACGGCAACGGCCTGCCCTCCGCCTTGACCGAAGCCCCGGACGGATACCTCTACGGCACCACTCTGGGCGGCGGTGTCCATGACGTCGGCCTCGCCTATCGGGTCCAGAAAGACGGCAGTGAATTCTTTGGCCTGCATCATTTTCCTAATGATGTCGGCGACGGCTCCGGTCCCCAATCCGGGCTGACCCTGGCCAGCGACGGTTCGTTCTACGGCACCGCGTCGCAGGGCGCGGATTTCGGTTTCGGGATGTTCTTCAAACTCTCCCTCACCGCGCCGAGTCCGGTGCTGCGCATCGAACCTGCGGGCCTGGCCGGCATGCAAATCACCCTGACCGAGGGCGCCAACCACCAGAACTACGCCCTCGAAGCCTCCACCAACCTCACCTCCACCAACGCCTGGCGGGCCCTGTCCACGCAGCCGGCCAATGTCGAGGGACGCATCCACTTTTCCGACCCCAACCCTGCGACCAATCAGTGGCGCTTCTTCCGCGCCCGCGCCGTGCCTTGAGATGGCGTGGCTCCCGCGATGCGCCTGAAAACAAAAGACCCCTTCCCACTCGGGACGGGGCCACTCAGCACACGTTGAGGCGGTGGCCGCTCGTGTCCATCACTCCCGCTTGGGATTGAAGATGTAGCCTTTGACGGATTCGCCGTTGCCGCAGTGCGGGCAGCAGATGATGAGGTACTTGCCGTTGGTGTCGTGGAAGGCCCGCGCCTCACAACTCCTCCGTGCGCTTGAAGGGCAGGCCGCGTTCGCCTTTGTAGAGCTGGCGCAGGCGGCGGTCGCTGGAACTGCTCGGGCGGCGGATGATTTCCGGCGCGACCTTGTTCCCGGTCTCGCGCCGCGCGCGCCGGCCCGCGAGCCAGTCTTTCCAGGTCGTGGGCTGGCCCTTACGGATCGCAGGGGTTTGATGTTCTGAGTTCATTGGCTACGGCGCGCACCAGTTCCTGGAGCGCGGGCAGGATACCGTATTCGGGCCGGGCGGCAAGCCGTTGGACTTCCTGCCAGTCGAGTTCCACATGGCCGTGGAGCGCGACGGCTATCAGCTTGCGGGCGCAGTCTGCAGCGGGTTCATGCCGCTGGGGATAAACGGAAATCAACACGCGCTCCACGAGCAGTTCTTCGGGGCAGACGAGCTTCACTGGGCCGTAGGGAGCGGACAATTCCTCGAACGGGATGCGGGCGAGCGTTTCGACTTCGCCAAGCACGTCCACGAACTGTCCGGCCACCTGCCAGTTGCGCGGGCCACCTTTGGCACCGAGCAGTCCCATCAGCTCCTGCCGCGTGCGAAGATCAATGCGTGACGGAGGAATGAGGCACAGGTCGAGATCGCCAGAGACATACGCGCCCTCGGTGTAGAACTCGATGGCCGAGCCGCCGACCACGACGAGTTCGATGCCGCGCTCGCGGAAGATGGCCGAGACAAGGCTCGCCATCTTGAGATGCTTGAGCGTGGGGTCAGTCTCCGCCGTGATGTCGGCGAGAGCGGATTGGATTTGGTCGCTCGTCATGTCCGAGCGGTTCTGTACACGAACCGATGGAGTTGCACGATGCGAATTCGCGTGGGGACTCGTGGAACTCTTCCCTCCAATGCTACGCCTTGTAAGCGTCCATCCCCACGCACGAGCACATCACGTTGCGGTCGCCGAAGACGTTGTCCACGCGGCCGACGGGCGGCCAGTATTTCGCGTCGCGCAAGGTCTTCACCGGGAACGCGGCTTGGGTGCGGGTGTAGGGGCGGTTCCAATCGTCGCCGGCGATGGTGTCTGCGGTGTGCGGCGCGTTCTTGAGCGGGTTGTTGGCCTTGTCCCATTCGCCTTTTTCGATGCGCTGGATTTCGCCGTGGATGGCGATCATCGCGTCGCAGAAACGGTCCAGCTCGGCTTGGTCTTCGCTCTCGGTCGGCTCGACCATCAGCGTGCCGG
>JANNGC010000487.1:0-3935 GCA_031380445.1 Pedosphaera sp. | reverse complement strand
GGCTTGAGCTGCAACTGGATGTCGCCGGTCGCGCCGCCGTAGCCGTCCACCGCGATGCGATACGTCGTGCCGCCCACCGCAGCGAAAGTCACGAGGCTGTTGTTCTCCACGCCGCTGTCATCGTCGGCGGCGATCACGGTGAGCGCGTTCACGGTGCCACCCGTGTACACCGCGAGCACCGTGTCGAAGCTGCTGCCGTCGGTGCTGATCGTGGCGGTCGTATTCGAGGGCGCGGTCCATTGCCACCAGACCGAGCGCGCGCTGGTGTTGCCCGCGAGGTGCTGCGGCTCGCCCGGCTCGTGCGTGGAGAGAGCGTTGTGGCCCGTGTCGCCCGCCGTGGGGCCGGCGAGCACAAGGGCGTTCGTGAAATGATCATTCACCGGCGGCTGCGGCGGACCGTTCGGCGCAACGTAGTTGATGAGAATACGCGCGGCGTTGTTCGTCTCGTTTGATTCGAGAATGCTGTTCGCCGGATCCACAATCGCCTCCAGCCAGTAGCGCCCGCTCGGCACGTCGGTCACATCAATCCACTGATCTTGCAAGCCCGCGCCGTAAATGTCCGACCAGCCCACGGACAGGCCCTGGATCAATCCGCCGCCATACTGGCCGGACGAGGGCGAGCCGGGCAGCGAGGGATTGTGATGCTCCAGATCAATGATGGCGAAACTCGTTTTGTCGCCGGACGCGACGAGGCCGCCGACGGTATCGTTCGTCAGCACGGCGCGCAGATGGAGGTTGATCCAGTTGTCGAAGTGCAGATGCCCGTGGCCGGGATGGAAAGTGAAGTTGCCCGCGAAACGATCATACGAGCTGCCGTCGGCGCGGAAGACGCGCTGCGAGACGCCGGGCGCGGTCGAGCTGCCGTGCAATTCCAAAGGTCCGGCACCAGTGTTCGGCGTGGCCGTCGAGACGCGCATCAAGGTGCGGCCCGGCGCGGTCGGCTCGCTCTGATCGAGATACCAGCCGTAGAGATAATTGTTCGCCACGTCCGGCAGCACAAAGAGATCGGGCAACAGTTCGGAGCCGAGTCCATTGGTCTGAAGCCAGTTCAACAGAATGAAGCCCGCCGCGTCCGCCACGCCGCGCACGGAGAGAAAATAGTTCGTGCCGACGCTGGCGTGGAACGTGACGAGGCTCGCGCCGTTAGTGTCGCCGTTGTCGTCGCACGCGACGCGCACGAGGTTCGAGAGAGCGCCGCCGCGATAGACGCAGAGCAACGTGTCGAAGGCGCTGCCGCCGGTGCGGAAGGTCACGAAGCCGTTCGTGTAAGGCGTCCAGCGGAACCACACGGAGTTGCCGGAATCAGGTTCCAGCGCCTCGGACGTCGCGCCGCGATTAGCCGCGCCGAGACTGCCTTGCGAACCGCCGAGCACGAGCGCGGCGCTGAACAGATCGTTCGTCGTCGGCGGCGCGGGCGTGGCCCCGTCCGTCAGCGTGATGTCGTCGAGATACCAGCCTTCGCGCGTGACCGAGACATCCGTGGTGAACTGGAACGTGAGCGTCTGCGTCGCGCCGAGAAAAGTTTCCAGGCTCAGGGTGATGAGCGTCCAGTCCGTCTGCGGCTGGTCGGTGGCCCAAATTTCCGTGCTGCCGATGAGCACGCGCGCGAAGTCGTAAGTAGATTCAATGGCGGGAATTTTTGACCAGAAGCTCAACGTCGCGTTCGTGGAGCCGACGAGACTGATCGTGCGCGAGAGGTAGGCCGTCATGTCGTTCGTGTAATTCGGACTGGCGGCGCTGCCCGCGAAACCGACCGCCGCGCAATACGCCTTGGCGCTGCCGCCGTGCGCGCCCTCGCCGCCGAACGCCGCATTGACCGCGCCCCAGTAGGCGGGCGCGCTGCCGGGATTGCCATCGCCGACGATCCAGTTGGTGAGGCCGGACTCGAAGCCTTCAATGAAGTTGGTCGTCGCCGCGCGTGTGGCGGCGGGCGCGGCAAGCAGCATCAGGGCGAGCAGGAGCGGGCGGAAAAGTTTGGGCGTCTTCACTCGTGCGGACGATTCCAGAAGCCGCCGCGCAGACCAAGCCCGGAAACGAGAGTGATGGCCAAGAGTCATTTCTGGATACGAACCGGTGAAGATGTGCGCTCTCCGCGAAACGGAAATTATTTTCACCACCGCCTTGCCCTCTGCTCCTGAAGCACGGCCTTGAGGTCTTGTCGTTCCTCACATCTGCCCGGCCCGTTCCCCAATCCTGAAAGGATTGAAATCATCCAGCCCAGGGTTGCCGAGTCCGCGAGGCTACCCTGGGTCATGCCCCCAGGACTTTCCCAACCCTGAAAGGGTTGCATCAAGGCCCGACCGCACTTCGATTCAACCCCTTCAGGGTTGATGCCTCATCGCACCGCCTACCCAGCGTAGCGTCTCGGCGACGCAACGCTGGGCTGATTTATCCGAATCCTTTCAGGATTCAAAAACGGACGCCCAAAGAGACGAGCGACGATCACCACTTCACGCCAGTTCCTGCCAGAGATGCGCGGCCATCTTCATGCCGTTGGCGAAGCAATCGAGGTCGAACTTCTCGTTCGGCGAATGCGCGTTGTCGTCCGGCAGTGCGAGACCGAGCAGCAACGTGTCCGCGCCGAGGATGCGTTTGAAGTCGCTGACGATGGGAATGGAACCGCCTTCGCGCATCGCGATGGGTTCCGCGCCGAAGCCGAGTTTCAACGCACGCAACGACGCCTGCGCCAGCGGACTCGTCGGCGACATCAGATACGGCACACCGCCGTGGCCGCCCTTGAGTTCAATCTTCACCGTGGGCGGGCAATGCTTTTTCAGAAACGCCTGCACGAGCTTTTGAATCGTGGGCGGATGCTGCCCCGGCACGAGGCGCATGGTGATCTTTGCGCTCGCCCACGAGGGCACGATGGTCTTGCTGCCCTCGCCCTGGTAGCCGCTGGTCAGGCCGTTGATTTCAAACGTCGGTCGCGCGGAACGCTGCTCGTGATGCGTGAAACCTTTTTCGCCGAAGAGCGCCGGCACGCCGACGAGCTTGCGGTATTGCGCCTCGTTGTAAGGCAGGCGCTTGAACTGGGCGCGCTCGTATTTGGTGAGCGGCTCCACGTCGTCATAGAATCCCGGCACAGCCACGCGGCCATTTTTGTCGTGAACTTTCGCGAGCAGGCGAGCCAGGGCCATCGCGGGATTTTCCACGGAGCCGCCGAAGATACCCGAATGCAGATCGCGGTTGGGACCGGTGAGTTTGATTTCCAACGCGGTGATGCCGCGCAGCGCGTAAGTGAGCGCGGGCGTTTTCTTGTCCGGCATCCCGGTGTCAGAGATGACGAAGGCGTCGCACTTCAGCTCGGCGCGATGCGCGGCGAGAAAGGTCGCGAGGTTTTTGCTGCCGACTTCCTCCTCGCCTTCGATCAGGAACGTGAGGTCCACCGGCAGTTCCGTGCCGGTCTTGAGATACGCTTCGACGGCTTTGAGGTGCGCGAGGTTCTGGCCTTTGTTGTCGCTCGCGCCGCGTCCGAACATCGAGCGGCCCTCGATGCGCGGCTCGAACGGCGGCGTCTTCCACAAATCGAACGGCTCCGGCGGCTGCACATCGTAATGGCCATAGACCACGAAATGCTTGCGGCCCTTCCGACGCGGCGTGTGCGCGAGGAGAATGGGATTGCCCGCCGTGGCGTGCAGCTTCGCTTCGAGACCGAGCGCACGGTATTGCGCGAGCAGCCAGTCCGCGCAGGCCTGCATGTCCGCGCCGTGTTTTTCCTTTTGCGCCGAGACGCTGGGGAAGCGGACGTAGTCGGCGAGCTGCGCGACGAATTCCGCTTCGTGACTCTTGAGGTACGCGAGAACTTTTTCCATGCGCGCGGGAGCGAAACAAATCAGCGCGGGCGAGGCGAGCGGGGAATTTGACGGAGCGCGGGCTTTCCAGCCCGCAGCAGTGTTCGCAAGTCGAGGGCGCTGGGAATTTGCGGACGCCGCTCT
>JANNGC010000476.1:0-5992 GCA_031380445.1 Pedosphaera sp. | reverse complement strand
AAGAAATTCAGTTGCTGCTGGCTTCGGGAAAGAATTTCTCTCGATTTTTACTTTTCAAACAGATTCGTGCTCAAAAAGAGAAAATTCAACAATTAGAAGATCAGTTGATTGCTTTTGGAGAAATGTTTGAAAACCGGCGCTCCGAGAAAGGCGGCGGACATTTGGTCGCGCCTGAATGATTCCGACCACTGGACTCGCCACGCGGCGCGTGTGGAATTGGAAAGCAAGCCGGCGGGCGAGTGGACGGAACGCGCGCTGACGGAAGCCAGACCCACGGCGGCGTTCACCGCGCTGCTCGCCTTAAGCCGGTGTGGCGAGCGTGCGTTGCAGTCGCGACTGGTGGCGCGCGTGAACGAACTGAGCAGCCCCGGCCTGAGCGCGGAGCAAAAGCTGATCGCCAGCCGCGCGCTCTCAGTCAGCTTCATCCGCCAGGGCCGGCCAGATGAAGAGATGACACATCGGACGCTCGTTGCGTGGGAGCCGATGTTTCCGTTGGCAGACGCGCGCGTGAACCAATCGCTCTGCGAACTGCTGGTCTATCTCGGTTCCACGAACGTCGTCGCGAAAACCATTCCACTGTTCGCCAGCGCCGCGACGCAGGAGGAAAAATTTCATTACCTCTTCACGCTGCGGCTCGTGACGAACGGCTGGACGCTGGCCGAACGTAAAACTTATTTCGACTGGCTCCGCCGCGCGCGCGCGGAGTTCAACGGCGCGAACATGCTGCCCACCGCGCTCAACTACATCCGCGCCGACGCGGAATCCACGCTGTCGGCCAACGAACGTGACGCGCTCAAAGAAACTCTGGCCGCCCTCGATCAGCGCACGCCCGCGCCGGCGGCGAGCGTGGCCCGGCAGTTCGTGAAGGAGTGGACGATGAATGATTTTGCCACGGGACTCGAAGCGGTCGGGCGTCAGCGCGACGCCGCGCGCGGTAAAAAGTTGTTCACCGAAACCGGCTGCGCGCAGTGTCACCGGCTCGGCAGCGAAGGCGGCTTCATCGGTCCCGACTTGACGGCCGTGTCCTCGCGCTTTGACCGGCGGACGTTGCTGGAGAGTCTCATCGAACCATCGAAGGTGGTGGCGGAAGTGTATCGCCCGGTCACAATCACACTGAAGTCCGGCGCAATTTATGATGGCCGCGTGGTGAGCGAGGACGCGCAGAGCCTCATGCTGGCGATCAATCCAGCCGATCCCGATCAGCGCCGCCGCCTGGCGAAAGCGGACATCGCCGCCCAGCGCGGGGCGGAACTTTCGCCCATGCCCGCCGGATTGCTCGACACGCTCACGCGCGAGGAAATTCTGGACTTGCTCGCTTGGACTGAAGCTGGCGGGGACACCAAACACGCTCACTTTCGCAAATGAGTTCATCGTCATGAACACTGCTTCACAAAATCTTCCGCATCACCTCGGCATCTTGCGCGAGCGGCTCGAGCATCCGACGGATTACGAGAAGGCGCTGCACTATTTTCTCGAGGAGTTCGCGGGCGACAAGCCGTTCGTCACCTCCAGCGATCCGGTGGAGTCGCCGACGCTGGTGGCGATACTCTCGCGCATCGCCACGGGCGCGCTCGGGCGGCCGGCGGAGGTGGAGCAGGCGCGCGTCTCGCATCTCGTGGCGCACCGCTTCTACCACGGCAACGCCGCGCTGGAGGGCCGCGTGGTGCTGTTCTTTTACTTTGTGGACGCGGGGCAGGGGCTGATGGCGATCATCCCCGGCATCCACGGCCCGGTGGAGGTCGCGCGCTTTCGCATTCCGGCGGGGCTGATGAATCCGGGGTTGAACTGATCCGGCTGGGAACATTGCACCACGGAAGACACGGAAGACACGGAAGGGGAAAGAAAGAAACTCTCTGCTGGTGGCTGATGATACGATCTGAATTTTTTGCGGTGTTAGAATTGTCGTGACCGGTAGGGCAGCGCTGCGCGACCAGCGCCCGTCCAGTCCTGCTCTAAAATTCCTGTTTTCCCCTTCCGTGTTTTCTGTGTCTTCCGTGGTGAAAAATTCCTCCTAAAACAAACGCACAAGCGTCCTAGCGCGACTGGGCGCGGCTTTCTACGCTGCCGAAGTTCACGAATGAAAGAACTCAACTTCGCCATCATCGGCACCGGCTTCTGGGCGCGCTACCAATTGGCGGCGTGGCGTGAAGTGCCAGGCGCAACGTGTGTCGCGCTCTGCGACCGCACGCTTCCCAAGGCCGAGGCGCTGGCGCGTGAGTTTGGCGTGCCCGTGGTGTATGAAAACGCCGAGGAATTGCTCCAGCGCGAGAAGCCCGACTTCCTCGACATCGTCACCGACGTGGACACGCACAGCCGGTTTGTGCAACTCGCGGCGGCTTATCGGACGCCGGTCATTTGCCAGAAGCCGATGGCTCCGAACCTCGCCGAGGCGGAGCGGATGATCGCGGCGTGCGCGCTGGAACAGGTGCCGTTCAGCGTGCATGAGAACTGGCGCTGGCAGACGCCCATTCGTGAACTGAAAAAGGTCTTGGACTCCGGCGTGATCGGGTCGGTGTTCCGCGCGCGGATGGATTTCTGCAACAGCTTTCCCGTCTTCGAGAACCAGCCGTTCCTCAAGACGCTGGAGCAGTTCATCCTCACCGACATGGGCAGTCACCTTCTCGATGTGACGCGGTTTCTTTTCGGCGAGGCTGCCTCGCTGTGCTGCCACACGCAGCAGATCAGCGCCGGCATCTTGGGCGAGGACGTGGCGACGGTGCTGTTGCGGATGCAGTCCGGCGCGACCGTGGTGGTGAATCTCAGCTACGCCAGCCGCGTGGAGCACGACCGTTTCCCCGAGACCTTCATCCATGTGGAAGGCGACGAGGGTGCGGCGGAACTCGCGCCCGACTGCTGGCTGCGCGTCACCACTGAGTGCGGCACCGAGACACGTCGCTGCCCGCCGCCGGAATACGCGTGGGCGGATCCGCGTTACGCGCTGGTGCATTCGAGCATCGTGGCTTGCCATCGTGATTTGTTGCACGCCCTCCAAACCAACACCGCGCCCGAGACCAGTGCGGCGGACAATTTGAAAACCTTGAAGCTCGTGCAGGCGGCTTACGATTCGGCGCGGGAAAATCGCGCCGTGGAAATTTTCTGATTTACTCAAAATGAAAACCATCACTCTCGTCGGGGCCGGCGGCAAAATGGGCTGCCGCCTGACCGACAATTTTCTCAAGACGAACTACAAGGTTCTCTACCTCGAAGTCTCGCCCAAGGGCGTTGAGAACTTGCAGCAGCGCGGCGTGACCCTCTCGAAGCAGTCCGACGCCTTGCCGCAGTCTGATGTTGTCATCCTCGCCGTGCCGGACGTGGCCATCGGCGCGGTCGCGCGGGAGGTGGTGCCGTTGATGAAACCTGGCTCGCTGCTGATGACGCTCGATCCGGCCGCGCCGCTCGACGACCAGTTACCGCGCCGCGACGACATTGGTTGCGTCATCGCGCATCCGTGCCACCCATCGGTGTTCAACTGGGAGCCGACCGAGCAGGCGTTCCGCGATTTCTACGGCGGCATCTCCGCCAAGCAGGCCATCGTGGTCGCGCTGATGTGGGGCGCGGAAAGTTACTACGACCTCGGTGTGGAGGTTTCCACCGCCATGTATGCGCCCGTGAGCCGCGCCCATCGCGTGACCTTGGTGCAGATGGCCATGCTCGAGCCCGCGCTCGTCGAGACGCTCGCGCAGACCTGCATGGAAGTGGTGAAGGAAGGCCACGACCGCCTCGTAGCCGCCGGCGTGCCGAAGGACGCCGTGCGCGACTTCGTGCTCGGCCATCTCCGCATCCAGATCGCGGTGCTCTTCGGTGAGGTGAACGGAACTTTCTCTGACGCCGCCTACAAGATCAGCAAGCGCGCCAAGCCCGTGCTGTTCAAGGAAGGCTGGCAGAAGATTTTCGAGATGAACGACATCCGCGAGCAGGTGCGCGACATCACGAATAAATGATCCTCGGCCTCAGCAGTTACACGTTCGGTTGGGCCGTCGGCGTGCCGGGACACCCGCCGGCCTGCCCGCTCGACGAGCATGGCTTGCTCGACCGGTGCCGCGAGCACGGAGTGAAGCTGCTCCAGATCGGCGACAACCTGCCTTTGCACTCATTCGACGACGCGCGCCTCGACCGGCTGGCCGCGCGGGCCGCCAGCGAAGGCATCCAACTCGAAGTCGGGGCGCGCGGGCTGACGCTGGCGCGCTTGGCGCACTATGCCGGCCTCGCGCGTCGGCTGAATGCCAAACTCATCCGCCTCGTGATTGACGAGACGGATTATCATCCGACGCCCGACACCGCCGCGCGGTTGCTTCGGGATGGTGTCCCGTTGCTCGACGGCTTGACTCTCGGCATCGAGAACCACGACCGGTTTCCCGCCGCCACGTTGCGAAAAATGATCCAGAGCGCCAACAGCGACCGCATTGGCGTCTGCCTCGATACCGCGAACTCCCTCGGCGCGGGCGAAGGTCTGGAAACAGTGGTCCGCGAACTCGGCGCGCTCACGGTGAATCTGCACATCAAAGATTTCCACATCGCGCGCGTGCCGCACTTGATGGGTTTCGCAGTCGAGGGGCGTCCGGCGGGGGACGGAATGCTAAACCTGCCCGCGCTGCTCGAACAGCTCGTGCCGTTCGACCGTTGCCAGACCGCCGCGCTCGAACTCTGGACGCCCCCGGAGCCGCAATGGGAAGACACGCTGGCCAAGGAAGCACTCTGGGCTACCCAAAGCCTCGAATTTCTGAAACCGTTCTTCACCTGAATCCAATTTATGAAAACCGCACTGCGCGTTTTGCTCTCCCTGCTGTTCACCCTCGTTCTGGTGAGCTGTAACAAAACCGATGCGCCAGCCGTGGCGTCTGGCTCAGACAAGAAACTCACCATCGGCGTCGCGTTCGAGACGTTGCAGACGGAGTACTGGGTCGCGGGGTTTGAGGCCATCAAGGCGGAGTTGATGACGCGTGACATCGCCATGCTCGAGGCGTTGGCGGACCAGGACGCGAGCCGGCAGGTGCAGCAAGTGAAGTATTTCATCACGCGCGGCGTGGACGGAATCATCATGGTGCCGAAGGACGCGAAGACGTGCATCCCGATGATTCGCGCGGCGAACGAGGCGAAGATTCCCATCGTGCTCTTCAACCGGCCTGCCGACAAAACCGATGCGCAATCCACCGCCGTCGTGGCCGACAACCGCAAGCTGACGCGCGACACCGTGGCTTACATGATCGAGCAGGCGCGCAAGACGGGCACGAAGCACAAGGCGATGTTTGTGCTGGGCGATCTCGGCGACATCAACGCCATTGGCCGCCGCGATGGTTTCGAGGCTGCGGTGAAAGGTAATGAGAGCATCATCGAAGTGGTGGCGCGCGTGCCGAGCGAATGGAATCAGGAGAAGGCGCAGGCCGGCGTGGCGAACGCGCTCCAGGCGAATCCCGACATCAGCTTCATCTTCACGTCGTCGGATTTTCTGTTCCCGTCCATCACCTCCGCACTGAAGGCAGCGGGCCGTTACAAAAAGATTGGTGAACCCGGCCACGTCATCCTCGGCGGCTTCGACGGCGATGCGATGGCTTATCAGATGTTGAAGGACGGCTACCTCGACGCGACCGGCGTGCAGGACGTTTACTTCGAGGCGCAGCAAAGTGTGCAGGCGCTGCTCGACCGGCGCGATGGCAAGCCGGTGGGCGAACTGATTCTCGATCCGGGCTTCGTCATTCATCAGGGCAATCTCAAAGAGATGGCTCCACGCATGTGGGGAGCGAACATCAAGAAGTGATGCGCCTCGAACCGCGAACCACGAACTCAATCGTTCGCTGGCTCCTCTCCGAGCATCTCGTGCTCGGCCTGACGGTGCTGCTGTTCGTTATTCTTGCTCCGTTCACGCCGGGGCTGATCGGCGGCGCGAACTTGCTGAACATCCTCGGCTATCTCCTGCCGCTGCTCGTCGTCGCCATCGGGATGACACTGGTGATGATCACGGGCGGGATTGATCTCTCGGTCACTTCCATCATCG
>JANNGC010000465.1:0-2633 GCA_031380445.1 Pedosphaera sp. | reverse complement strand
CTCTATCGCCTCGAGAGGCTTACCTCAATTATTTGGCAGCCCTGCGTTCTCGCGGTGAGTTGTCTTGCCCGTGCCGAGCTTGGGGATTTCGTGGACAAACTTCACTTCGCGCGGCGCGGCGATGTTGGGCAGGCCCTTCGCTTTGATGGCGGCGCGGATTTCTTCGAGTGAAAGCCTTTGCTCGTTGCTCACGGCGATGAGCTTCTCGCCTTTGTCTTCGTCGGGGCGCGCGATGACGGCGACCTGGCAGCGCAGTCCGTAGTGCGGGAAAGCGCCGGCCAGCGCGTCCTCGACGGCGGTGAGGCTCACCATCTCGCCGCTGATTTTGGCGAAGCGTTTCAGGCGGCCCTGGATGAAGACGAACCCTTCTTCATCGACGCGCACGATGTCGCCGGTGTCGTACCAGCCGCCGAGGGCGAGGAACTTCGCGTTGGCGTCGGCATTCAGGTAGCCCTTCATCACGTTCGGGCCGCGCACGAAGAGGCGCCCGCCTTCCGCTACGCCCTCGATCTTTTCCAGTCTGTATTCCATGCCGGGCATGAGGCGGCCGGCGGAGCCGTGCTTGGGTTGCAGCGGCGTGCAGACGCTCACGCACGGCGCGCACTCGGTCGCGCCGTAGCCTTCGAGAGCACGCACGCCGAAGCGCTGCGCCCACGCCGTCGCGGTCGCCTCCTGCAATTTCTCCGCCGCCGCAAACATGTAGCGCAGGCTGCGGAAGTCGTAGGTGTGCGCCTTGCGCGCGTAGCCGTTCAGAAACGTGTTCGTGCCGAGCATGATGGTGCAGTCGGCCTGATAAAACACCGTCGGCACCACACGGTAATGCAAGGGCGACGGATAGATGAACACCGACATGCCGCGCACCAGCGGCAGCAGCGTGCCGACGGTCAGCCCGAAGCTGTGGAAGAGCGGCATGGCGTTGAAAATCTTGTCGTGGTCGGTGAGGTCCGTGACCGCGAGCATCTGGCGGAGGTTGGCGAGAATGTTTCGGTGCGTCAGCTCGACGCCTTTGGGCACGCCCTCGGAGCCGCTGGTGAAAAGAATCACGGCGGCGGAGTTCTGGTCGGTCGGTGCGATGCGTAGGCCGGGCGAAAAAGTCTGCTTCAACAACGCGCCTAGCTTCGCGCCCCCGGAGATGCGCGCGCGGATGTCTTCAAGATAGATGAATTCAATCCCCGCACCGATGAGCGCGGTCACATCCAGCTTCGCGCGTTCGAGGAAGGCACGCGAGGTGATGATCTGCTTGACGGCTGCCAGTTGCGCGCACGCGAGCATGATGGCCGGGCCGGTCGAGAAGTTGAAGATGGCCGGCTCCAGTCCAAGCGACCACAGGCTGAGGAGCACCACCGGCGTCGCGTTCACGTTCGGCAGCAGCACGCCGACATGCTTCGTGTCTCGCGACAAAGTCTGTTGCAGTTGCCTAGCCATCAGGTCCACGCCTACGAGCAGTTTTCGGTAGGTGAGTTCCGCCGTCACATCTTGCAGCACGACGTGTTTCGGGAAGCGCACCGCCGTCTCGATCACCGCCGCGGCCAACGTCTGCGGGCCGAACTCCATCTCGGTCTCGAACTGTTGCAACACCATCTTGTCCCGCAGCCAGTTGGTGAAATGTGCTCGTGCCTGCGCCGTGCTCAGGTGCTCGACGTGTGGTGGAGTGAGTGCATCGCCGAAGTGCGCGGTGATCGTCGGGAACCATTTCTTGTGGTTCGGATTCGGCGAGAGCGGCAGCCGGTGCGCGCCGCGCAGGTAGCAGGTGATGACCTTCGCGCCGGTCTTGTGCAGGAGGAAGCCGGTGCCGTCGAACAGCTTCATCAACGTGCCGGTGCGTGAGAGACGGCCCTCGGGAAAGAGCGCGAGCCGCCCGCCCTTCGCGAGATATTCCGCCATGTGCTTCACCGCGTAGGGCGAATCCGTGTCAATGGGGAAGGTCCGGCGGTTGATCATGATCTTGCGGTGCAGCCAGGAAGTCTGGGCCGTGCGCTGCGAGACCACGCACTTCCAATCGCCATCCGTGCAGACGAGCAGGAACAGCCAGTCGAGCCACGAGACGTGATTGGGCAGGAGCAGCACCGGCCCCGGCGTCTTCAGCACCTCTTCATTGAAGGCGCGGAAGCCGAACAGCATCCGCACGAGAAAGCGCAGCAGTGTTTTCATTTTTCAACCGCGGATCCCGCAGTCGCGGGACGGATTAACACGGATGCGGCGGCGAAGGCTATTCGAGAACTTTGCGAGGACGATTGAGCCGGGCAATGGAGCGCCGTCGCGCGCCGGTCAACGCCGCGCCCGCTTCCGGGCCAGTTCTTCCTTTAGAGCCTTCAACGGCAGCGTGTTGATCACATCTTCCTTGGTCAGCCAGCCCTTGCGCGCAATGCCGGCCCCGAGGCGGAGAAAGCCGGCGTGTTCGAAGCGGTGGGCATCGCAGTTGATCACGCACTTCACGCCCTTGCTCTTGGCCTGCTTCCAATGCCGCCAGTCCATGTCGAAGCGATACGGGCTGGCTATGCGTTGAATCACTCCGCCGTCATCGACGCCTGCGCCGTGACCGGCACCTGGATCGAACTCAATGCCAGCCCGTATCGCTTCGACATGGACTGGCGGCATTGGAAGCAGGCCAAGAGCAAGGGCGTGAAGTGCGT
>JANNGC010000437.1:0-2201 GCA_031380445.1 Pedosphaera sp. | reverse complement strand
AAACCGGCTCCTCTGGAGTATCGTATTGCCTCCGCTCCACAACCGCCTATCCTTCCCACCCGTTGTTGAACGCGCCGACGCCTGAAGCCAGGTAAGTTGCCGAGCTGCTCGCGCGCACCGCGCGCGGCGACATGGAGGCGTTCGCGCAGCTCTACGACCGCCACGCCACGCGGCTCTTCTCGCTGGCCGTCCGCATTCTGCGCGATGTGCACGAGGCCGAGGACGTGTTGCAAGAGGCCTTCACAAAAATCTGGGAGCGCGCCACGCAATACCACGCCGCCGCCGGCCAGCCGCTGACGTGGATGCTCTGCCTTACGCGGAACAAGGCCATTGACCGCCTCCGCAAACGCGGCCGCACGCCGGACGCCGTGGTGACTTCGGAAGATTCTTCCGTCCTGCTGATGAACCTTCCGGCGGAGCACGTCTCCGTGACCGGCAGCGATGACGCGGCCCTGGTGAGATCGGCCCTGGGCGTGCTTAACGCAGAACAGCGACAGGCCATTGAACTCGCGTTCTTCGGCGGACTGACCCACACGGAAATTGCCGCGCAACTCGGCGAGCCAACGGGCACGATCAAGGCGCGCATCCGGCGCGGGATGCTGCTGATGAGAGATATTTTGGAAGGCCAACTATGAAGCCCACGGAACTGCAAGAGCTGGCGGCGCTGCACGCGCTCGGCGTCCTCGAATCCTCCGAGGCCGCCCGGCTCGCAGCCGCTCTCGCGCACGATCCGGACGCGCAGGCGGAAGCCGCCGCGATCCGCGACGCGGTGCTGGTCCTCGCGCAGCACGGCCCGCAGGTCGCGCCGCCGCCCGGCTTGCGCGCGCGCGTGCTGGCGCAGATTGCGCGCACGCCGCAGTGGCCGTCATTCACCGCCGGTGCGGTCGCGCCGCCGGCCAAACCCGGTTTTCAATTCATCCGCCCCGCCGATCAGGAATGGCAGCCCACGCCGTACCCCGGCGTGCGGATGAAACTGCTCTCCATCAATCGCGCGACGGGCTACTGGTTCGTGCAGATTGAGCTGGCCGTCGGCGGACGTTTCCCCGAGCACGATCACGACGGGACGGAAGACCTCTACGTTCTCTCCGGCGATTTGCACAGCGAAGGCCGCGTTCTCGGTCCCGGCGATTTCATCCACGCCGAGCCGGACACGCATCACGGCGAACTGTATTCGCCCGGCGGCTGCGTGGCGCTCGTCCACAGCAAAGCGCCGCCCGAGGTGCTGGCGCAGGCGCGGTAGCCGAATGAAGCCAGCGCGCGCTTGTCAGCCGCCGGTGATTTGTTTCCACTGGGCGCATGTTCACTTCGCTGATTCGTGGCGCGCTCGCGCTGTTGTTGTCGTTCGCCGTTTCCCACGGCAGTCTCCGCGCCGTGGAAATCATCGCGCATCGCGGCGCTTCGTTTGACGCGCCGGAAAACACGCTCGCCGCCATGAAGCTCGGCTGGGCGCAAAACGCCGACGGCGTGGAACTCGACCTCTGGCTCTCGAAGGACGGCCAGCTCATCGTCTTCCACGACAAGGACACGAAACGCTTCGAGACCAATTCGCGCGCGATTACGAATCTGACTCTGGCCGAAGCGCGGCAGCTCGACGTGGGCGCGTGGAAGGGTGAACAATTCAAAGGCGAACCCATCCCGACGCTGGAGTCCATTCTCGCGACCATTCCCAAGGGCAAGCGCATCGTCCTCGAAATCAAAGACGGCCCGCACATCATTCCGGAGTTCACGCGCGTGCTGCGTGCGTCCGGCGTGGCAGAGAATCAACTCGTGGTCATCAGCTTCAACTTCGCCACACTCGCCGCGTCGAAGAAGGACTGGCCGAAGGTGGAGCACTACTTCCTCATGGACTACAAGCAGGACGCGAAAACGCAGAAGTTTCCTGAGCTGGCTCCGCTCATCAAACGCGCGAAGAGCGCGGGCTTTGAAGGTCTCAATCTCAGTTCCAAATGGCCCGTCACGAAAGAGTTTGTGACCGAGGTGAAAGCCGCCGGACTGAAAATTTATGTCTGGACAGTGGACGACGCCGAGGTCGCGCGCGCGCTGAAGGAGGCCGGCGCGGATGGGATCACGACAAACAAGCCGAAGTGGCTGCGCGAGCAGTTGCAGTAACGGAGCGCGGGCGCACAACAACCCCCCCACCCAACAAAGAAGTCAGGGGGGGGAAAAAAAAACCCCAAACCCCCCCCACCGCCGGGGGGGGG
>JANNGC010000426.1:0-4995 GCA_031380445.1 Pedosphaera sp. | reverse complement strand
CATCGGAGCCGACGCATCCGAACAGGCCATCAACGAAGCCGGCTCCATTCCCCTGACCGCCATTCCCCTGACTTGTTCCACCAAAACCGTCTCTGAGCTTCTGACCAATGGAACAAAGTCAGTGGAATGAACGCGCGGACTCGGCGGTCCGCGCTCCGCCCGCCGTCAGTTGGCCTGCACGCGGTAGAAGGAGTTTGTCCCCACATCCGCGTCGCGCCACACGGCCGTTCCCGTCCCCAACTCAAACACCGGCGCGTTCGTCAGCGGCGTCCACGTTGTGAAGTCTGCCGTGCGCTCCACGGCATACGCGCGGCTCGCGGCGTGCGGGAAGCGCAGCGTGGTCGCGCCACTGTCGCGCGTCATGGAGAGAACGCGCAACACGTTGGTCGCGTTCAAAGGCGCCGTGCCGGCACGGTACTCGGCCGTGTTCGCCGCGCGGTCGCCATCCACATCCGCCGCGCCGTTGTGCGTGAGGCTGTTCAGGCGGGAGAGTTCCCAATCATCCGGCAGTCCGTCGTCATCCAGGTCGCCGCTGCCCACGACTACGCCATCAATCTCGAGGCGCGTCGGATTCACCACGGCCTCGTTGAAGTGCGTCACGAAATCGGGATAGCTCGGCCCGCCGAACTGGCCCGACGAGCCGTGCAACGCCGTGACCATCAGGCGCAGGTTGCCGCTGTGCAGCGCGCTCTGCACGTAGGCCAGCACGAACGGATCGGCGAGGTTCAGATCAAACGTAATCTTCGCGGCGGCAGGCACGAGCTGGCCCGGCGCGACGTTCGTCGTCTGGCCGATGGCGAAGGGCGCGACCTCGAACGGCGGCAGCGCCGCGTTGGTCTTGCCCACGTTGTTGCCCACATCCACGAGCGCGCCGTTCGTGGACCAACCGGCGGCGAAGGCATTGCGCTGCCCTGACGCGCTGGAGCCGAAGAGCGCGCATTGATCGAAGCTCGCTGCCGTGAAGCCGTTGCGAAAACCCGCGCCGAACAATTCGATGGGGCGGCCCGTGTCGGCGTCCGCCAGATGCGCCGGATCATTCGTCGGGAAGTAAGTGCGAAAGCTGTCCTGCGTCGGATCGTAGGCGAAAAGATTGCCGCGATTGATGGTGAGCGTGATGCGCGCACGGCTCACGAGATACTTCGACGGCCCGCGATTCGTGGGCACCAGCGCGGCGGTGTCCCAGCCGAGCATGTGTTGGGCGTGACGCGAGTCCACGTCGGAATCCGGCTCCAGCGTACCGAAGGTCGCGCCAGCGGTGCGGGCGCAAGGGTCGGCGTTGAAGGGATACATCCAGCGCTCGATGGACGGCGCGGTGTCGTTGACGTGGAAGGGCGCGGTGAACAGCGGTGTGAACGACTCCGCCGTGTCGAGCGTGAGCGAATCAAAACTCGTGCTCGCGCCTGCCGCGCTGAACGAGATGACGAACGTGCTGATGTTTGAGCCGGACAAATTCCACTGCCACAAGGTCGAGACCGTCGCGCCGAGTCCGGGCTGATTGCCGCGATTCAATTCCACCGGCGGCAGCGGCGCGAGCGTGTGCGGGCCGGACTCGTTCGTGTAGGTCAGCGTGATGGAGTTGTAATCCAGTTCCGTGCCGAGCGTGCGCGTCTGCAAGACCACGGTGCCGAACTGGAATGGCGCGGTGTTGCTCAACGTGAAGGCGCTGGTGCCGTCGAGATTGTAGATGTTGCCGCTGCCGGTGAGGAAGGCGTTGGTCTGGTGCTGCGTGAGCCGCGCCGTCGTGGTCGCGCCGGGCTTGTCCGGCAAGTTGCCCGGCGCACCGACGGGCGTGGAGAAAGTTTCCCAGTAGCCCGCCTGGCTGTTGGCCGCTCCGCGAAACGGAGGAACGACGAAGCCGTTCGTCCCAGCGCGGGCGTGGAAGGAGAGACTGCCGAGCAACGCGGCGGCGAGAGCGAACACGAATCTTAATTTCATGCCGCGCACTGTGCCGGACGTGCGGCGCGTTCTGCTCCCGGTCCGTTGCCAAAGGTTTGCGCGCGGTTGCGCGTTTCACCCAAGGAGCGGCGGACAGCCTTGTCCGCAGAACCAAAACAAGAGCGGCGGACAGGGCTGTCCGCCGCTCCGCGGGAAAATGAGTTCAGGCTTTGGCGCGCACGATGACGGCGAGGCTGCACGGCTGGCCGTCCTGCGTTTTCAGGCGGCTGCGGTTGCGGTCGCGCCGCGCCTTGCCGTCCACTTCAAAACGGTAGAACAGCAAACCCGGCGCGAGCGTGAGCCGCGCGATCCATTGGCTGGCCTGACGCCGCATGGGCACGCGGAAATGATTTCGCTCTGAAAAGCATTCGAGAAAAGCCTCACGCGCCGCGTGCAGCGCAGGAAAGGCAAACTCCGTCACGCCGGTCACTGAATCAGTGCAATACATGCGCGGAGTGAAGCGCATCCGCAGCGCGCGCGCTCCCGGTGCCTTGCGAAAGGTTTCCGGCGGCTTGCGGTCAGAGGGAGCAGCGAGACGGCTCACTGCGAGCAGGAGCCGTCGTGACGGTTCTACTTTTGCGCGACACCGAAACCTTGAGCCGTCGCCACGCCAGCTTTATCCTTCGCCCCATGCCGGATTCGCCAACCCCAACCAAGCTGACGTGGACCTCGCCGATTCTGCGGATGAAGGTGCTGTTCCTCGCCTTCCTCGCGGCCTTCGTGTGCTACGGATTTTTCACCTGGGTGCTGTGGCCGGTGCAGGTTTTGGGCGACAGCATGTTGCCGAACTACCACAGCGGCGAACGTCATTTCGTGAACAAGCTGGCGTATCGTGTCGCGCCGCCGCAGCGCGGGGACGTCATCGCGCTCTACGCGCCGGGCGGCGAAGTCTATCTCAAGCGCGTGGTGGGTCTGCCGGGCGAGACGGTCACGTTCACGAACGGCGGCATCGCGATTGGCGGACGGCGGCTGGAGGAATCTTACGTGGACACGACCATCACCCCGCGCGAGGACGATAAGCCGAAGCTCGGGAAACTTGGCCCGGACGATTTTTACGTCATCGGCGACAATCGCGCGACCTCGGTGCGCGGGCAGGTGCCGAAGAAGCAGATCATCGGCAAGGTGGCTTTCTGAAAAGGAGTTGAGAGATGAAGGTTGAGAGGCGGGTCGAACCAGCCGCCTTCAACTTTTAACTCGCAACCTGAAATACGCTTTTGTGTTCTCGTGGACATCGCTGCTCGCGAGAATTTCCGCCGTCGTCCACCACTTAAATTCGTCGTGCTGATCATCCGCCTGCACGCTGGCACCAGCCGGCCACGCCGCCTCCATGCCGAGCACGACGTAGTGCGTGCTGATGTCGGGAACGCCGAGGAAGTTGTCCGGGTACAGATGATCGAACACGCCGAGCAGTTTCGCCTGTGAAATTTCCACGCCAAGTTCACGCGCTGAAATTCGGAGCAGCGCCTCGCGCACGCGCTCGTTCTTGCGAATGCGCCCGCCGGGGACGAACCACAGCCCTTGCGCAGGACGATTGGTCCGGCGACCGAGCAGGATTTCGCCCCGCTCATTCCGCAGGATGAGGTCAATCGAGACGAGCGGCGTGCCGTCCACGATGCGGAGGAAGTCGGAGTCGTTCAGCATGAAGAAAATTATTCAACCGCTAATGGACGCTAATAAACGCTGATGCGGAGTGCTCGGTGATTAGCGTCTATCAGTGTTTATTAGCGGTTAAAATTTTTGCAGTTCACTTTGCCGCGAACTTGAACACCGTCGTCGTCCGGTAGGTCTGGCCGGGGCGCAAGACCACGGACGGAAAGGTCGGCCGGTTGATCGCGTCAGGGAAATGCTGCGTCTCCAGGCAGAAGCCGCCGAACTTCACGACCGGCTTTCCGCCGTGAGTGGTTTCGGTGCCCAGCCCGATGCCGTTGTAGAGCTGGATGCCCGGCTCCGTCGTCAGCACTTCCAGCACACGACCGCTGGTTGGTTCGTAGGCGCGCGCGGCGAGGGCCAGTTTTCCGCCGCCGCTGTTCAGGACGAAGTTGTGATCGTAGCCGCCGGGAATTTTTTTCAACTGCTCCAAGTCGCGCCCCATCGTCTTCGCGGTGGTGAAGTCGAGCGCGGTGCCGAGCACCGGCGCGAGTTCGCCGGTGGGGATGAGCGTGCCATCCGTCTTCGTGTAGCGCGCGGCGTGAATCGTGATCTCGGTGCCGAGCGTGTTGCCGTGGCCCGCGAGATTGAAGTAGCTGTGATTGGTCAGATTCACCGGCGTGGCCTTGTCCGTAGTGGCGCGATATTCTGTGTGCAGTTCGTTGTCGTCGTTGAGTGTGTAGATGACGGTCACGTCGAGGTTGCCGGGATAACCTTCCTCGCCGTCCTGGCTCACGTAGTGAAACTCGATGGCCTGCGCGTGCTCTGTCGCGGGCAGAGGCTTCGCGGCCCACACGACTTTGTCGAAGCCCTTCTTGCCACCGTGCAGGTGATTGGGGCCGTTGTTGATGGCGAGGGAATACTCCTTCCCGTCGAGCGTGAACTTTCCTTTCGCAATGCGGTTGGCCACACGCCCGGCAATCGCGCCGAAGAACGGGTGGCCTTTCTGATACTGCGCGAGCGAATCAAACCCAAGGGCGATGTGGCCGAGCTGCCCATCACGGTCTGCCGTCTGAATGTCGGTAATGATGAGGCCGTAGTTCGTCACCTTGACGACGGTGCCTTTGCGGTTGGTGAGGGTGAAGAGTTTCACGGCCTGGCCGTCGGCCTGGCCCCAGTTTTGTTCCTGCAATCGTATCATCGGAGTGTGGGTGGTGCGGTCGGTGGCGCAGCCGGCGCTGAACATCAGTGCTGCGGTGACGACGAGATTCATCGTGAGAAAAGAAAGGGGACGCCTGTTGGTTGCTTTCATCGGTGCCGCAGTCTTAGCGGGGCAGGGGACAAAGGTGCAACGGGGAAGTTACCGTCGCTATTTTTTGATCGGCTGCGACTTGGCCACCGACTTCTCGAAGGTCTCCAACAGCGTCGCGGTGAGGACGGGGTTCATTTTTGCGTAGGTGGTCTGGCGCAGGT